>NZ_BADU01000067.1:0-26446 GCF_000239875.1 Pseudoalteromonas sp. BSi20311
GCCCCGCGCCAATTAATCCACCCAGAGTAAAATACAACAACATCGGCTTATCAAGATGGACAATACTTAACAACAACCGATTGGCATTAGAGCCCAACTGCACTAAACCATGAACCGGCACCACCACTGCCATAGGCATAACCGACGCCATTACCACCAACAGCATTAAACCGCCGCCCGCACCAAAAGCCGCCGATACAAACGAAGTAAACCCCGCCAGTAAAATGAGTAACAGCGAAATTAAAGGGGAAATGTGTTCAGCTGTAAAAATATCCATATCTATGCCCGCTGTTAATCATTGACTCATAATACAAAAAACAGACAAGTAAGCGACTAGTCTTTTAGTGGTATGGGGTTCGGGGTTCGGGGTTCGGGGTTCGGGGTTCGGGGTTCGGGGTTCGGGGTTCGGGGTTCGGGGTTCGGGGTTCGCAAGATAAACCAAAGCACAATAAATTCAATAATTTTAGCCATAAAAAAAACCCGCGACTTGATTGTTCAAGTTGCGGGTTTTTTAGGGTTTTTAAACAAACGAATTTCAAAACCGTTATTGGCTGGGGTCATCTTAACCGTGATTTTAAACCACTGAGCTATAAACACAAATCAAACAAACAGAAAGCAAGGTACCACCTTCAGTACTACTTAAGTTAAAACTCATGCCATTTTTACTCCTAACACTTAGGATTTAAAAATTTGTGGCTAAAATATTAATTTTATATTTTTATCAATTTTTGAGTTTATCTAAAAGAGCATTAACTGCATTTTTACGCCAACAGCTCAAATACTCACTTATAAAATGCTCAAGCTCATCGTCGGTATAAAGCCTAGAGCAACGGTCTGATATCGCTAGCTGGTTTTTTATTTCGTGCATATCAAAATCGTAAAAGATTACTTCTGCCCATTCATAATCACCAAGATCACATTCTAGCTCTTGCTGTACATCATCAGCAGAGCAATGCCCTCTATAATCCGCTACCTGCTCATCCTCAAAATATGTGTCGCACATAGTCTCTATCAAACTATATGCACTACTGTCATCATTAAATGTGACTGTACCTTCAATAATTAGCTTTACTAAATCACGTAATGAGTTGAACTTAACTTCCATATTGCTTACCTGTGAACGTGCCTTTTTATCAAATTAAAAAGGTAAGCTATTACGGCTTACCAATAAAAATAAACTTTAACTGCGTCGCTCATCGCCTTTACCCGCAACACCTTTCATTAGCATATCGAACACTAAACTCGCTATGCCTTTAGACACTAAATCGCTTGATAGTGCTTTCATGGCCATTGCGTTGTGAGTATCCATGCTTTCAATAATCGCGTTTTGGATTGCTTCAGGGAATTGGCCAAGCATGGCTTGCTCTTTGGTATTGTGCTTAACCTGATCCATTGCGGTTTCGTTTTCGGCTACTTTACCCATTATTGCATTAGCGTAATTAACCATATCGTTTTCAGATAGGCCATCTTCAGCAAACAGGTCGTTCATACGCTCAATGATTTCGTTTAAAAGCTCAGTTTTAGGATCCTTTGGTACTGCGCCCGAGCCTTCTTTGCTTGGTGGTAAGTAGCTTTTAGGCTCTTCGCCTACTTTGTGGCCTAGCTGTAAATCAGCTTCGCGTTGTTCATGCAGCCGATAATGTGTCATTACTACATCTGTTAGGTCAACGTCGTCTTCTATTACATCCATGCGTAAAAGTGGGTGTAAGTTTTTAGCAAACACGCTGAGCTTTTCTAAGTCAGTGTCGTTAAAGTCAACAATTTGAGAGCTAAACTCGTAGTAACGATAAAACGAGATTAAATCTTTTCTAAACACATCTAAAATATCTCTGGCTTCTTTAGCGTGCTTAACACTGTTTTCACTGTACTTAATCGCTTTGTCGTTGTTGTCATCTTTCGCTTTAGCCAGCTCTTTTTGGGCTGATTGCAGTACCGTGGTGGCTTCTTTGTAGCGCAACTTAAATCGCTCTACAGGCGCTTTCATAATATTGGTGAGCTTGTCTTGCTTAGCATGTTTACTGTTATAAGCGGTTACAAAGGTTTCTACTTCAAACCATTGGTAAATACCCACCTCAGCTAGCTTCTCCATTATGTCGTAAACAATATTAGGGTCAGATACTCCCGAAAGCTCAGCGGTTTGAAAGTAAACTTTAAACTCTTCTAAAATTTCTTCAGGGTCGTTTACAAAATCCAGCACAAAGGTTTTATCTTTACCTTTGCAAGTACGGTTTAGCCTAGAGAGCGTTTGTATACATTCAACACCCTTTAATGGCTTATCAACATACATGGCCACTAATTTAGGTTGGTCAAACCCTGTTTGAAACTTATTCGCGACTAACATTACTTGGTAGTCGTTAGTGTCAAAAGCTTTGCGCATATCGCGGCCACGTAAATTAGGGTTCATCGCTTTTTCAGTAAAAGCATGATCAGGAATATCTGGGTCGTTCACTTCACCAGAAAACGCCACCATCGCATTGACGTTTTCATAGCCTTTATCCATTACATACTTTTCAAAGGCAAGCTTGTAACGTACAGCTTCTAAACGGCTACTCGTCACCACCATAGCTTTGGCTTCTCCGCCTAACAAATGTTTAATTTTAGCATTAAAGTGCTCAACAATTGTTTCAACTTTTTGGGCAATATTATAAGGGTGTAGCCTTACCCATTTAGCCATTTTAGACGCTGCTTTTTTGCTATCTACTTCTTGATCAGACTGCGGGTTATCATGAGCTAATTGATACGCCACACGGTAACTGGTGTAGTTTTGCAGCACATCTAAAATAAAGCCTTCTTCAATGGCTTGGCGCATTGAATACACATGAAAGGGTAATGGCTTATTAGTATCGGTTAGCGGTGCGTCTAAATCTTCAGGGCGACCAAATAGCTCTAGAGTTTTCGCTTTTGGTGTTGCTGTAAAGGCAAAATAACTAATATTGTTAGAGCCTTTACGGGCCTCTAGCGATAAACGCAGCATATCTTCGCTGTCTAGCTCGTCATCGCCTTCAAGTTGCTCAGCCATTAGCACTTCACGTAACTTACGTGCGGTTGTTCCTGTTTGGCTAGAGTGCGCTTCATCGGCTATTACCGCAAAACTACGCCCAGCTAAGGTAGAATCTTTACGTATTGCCTCTAAAACATGGGGAAAGGTTTGTATGGTTACAATAATAATCGAGGTGCTGGCTTTTAGCTCACCGGCTAACTGGCTCGATTTACTGCCTTGTGCCTCTTCGCGGTTAACGCGCGCTATCATTCCTTCGTTATGATCAAACTGATAAATAGTATCTTGTAGTTGGCTATCTAAAACGGTTCTGTCGGTAATTACTATTACTGAATCAAATACTTTGTCGCCCGCTTGTTTTTGTAATTCTGGGTGCTCAGTTAAGTAATGTTTAGAGGCCAGCTGGTGCGATAGCCACGCAATAGAGTTCGACTTACCCGAGCCCGCACTATGCTGAATAAGGTACTTTTTACCCGTCCCTTCAAAATCAACTGTATTTATAAGCTTAGAAACCACAGCCCATTGATGATAACGCGGGAATATCATGGTTTCTTTTACTTTTATTGAGCCATCAAGTTGTTCTTCGTCTTTTACTTCTAAGTGAATATAACGGCTTAAAATAAGTAACAAGTTATCTTTTTGAAATATCTCGTTCCAAAGGTACGAGGTCGCATAGCTGCCATCCGCTGGGCTATCATTTCCCGCAGCGCCTTCAGCTGTACCTTGGTCAAACGGTAAAAAGAAGGTTTTATTCCCCGCTAAACGCGTTGTCATGGCCACGTTATATTGGCTTACTGCAAAGTGGACTAACGCACCACGTTTAAAGGTCAATAATGGCTCTGCCTTTTTAGTGATTGGATCTTTTGGCTGGCGGTCTTTCATGTATTGCACTTTGGCATTATTGAGCGACTGCTTAAATTCAGACTTTAACTCACAAGTTGCAACCGGCAAGCCATTTACAAATAAGGTTAAATCTAACCGGCCATCATAACCATTTGGTGAGTATTTTAGCTCAGGTACCACGCGTAAAATATTTTTGTTATAGCGTTTACTCGCATCAGGGTTTAAATCGTGATCAGGCTTAAAACTACATAAGCTAAATTTAGCACCACGGTCTTTAATCGCATTACGTAACACCCAAAGCGTGCCTTTGTTTTTTAAGTTACGTTCTAGGCTTTTAAGTAAAGCATCTGCGGTTGCATTAGGGCTACGGTCAGTCTCTGGGTAATGTTTTTGCAGCTTATCCCATTGCTCAGGCTGAGCGCCTTTTACAAAAGCAATTACATCCTCTGGGTAAAGGGCTAATTCTTTATTATATTTATTCGACTCACCCAGTAACCAGCCCTGTGCAAGCATTTGGTCGAGGATGTCATTTTGAAATTGCAACTCTCTTACTGTTTTTGCTTGGCTCATTTACTCATCCTTTTGATTTAATCGTTGCTTTGCCTTGGCAATAGAGTGCTGTAATTTTTGTTCAAGTAGTTCAACATCCATCAAATGCGTTAGGTATTCTGCAACATGAATATCGCTGCCTTCCATTTCAAGTAACTCAATTTGTTCTTGTTTTTTACTGGAGCACAAAATGATCCCAAGTGGTGGGTTTTCACCCTCTTCGGTTTCATATTTTTTTAGCCAGTTGAGGTATAGCTCCATCTGGCTTTTGTGGCTGTGTTTAAACTTTTCGAGCTTTAAATCAATTGCCACCAAACGCTTTAACTTACGGTTGTAAAATAGCAAGTCGATATAAAAATCATCGTTGTCAATTTGGATACGCTTTTGACGTGCCACAAAACTAAAACCGGCACCCAGCTCTAATAAAAACTGCTCAATGTCTCTTAGAATGGCATCTTCTAAATCTTTCTCTAAGTAGCGGTCATTCAGCTCTAAAAAATCGAGAATGTAGGGGTCTTTAAGCAGCAGCTCTTGATTGTATTGGCCGGAATTTCGCAGCTCAGAAAGTTCAGCCACAATGGTATCGTCTGGCTTTTTAGAAATAGCCGTGCGCTCAAACAACAAGGCACCTATGCGCTCATCCAAGGTGCGGGTTGACCAGCGTTCCTGAATGGCCATTGTGGTGTAAAAGTCTCGCTTTATGGGTTCATCAATAGCAATTAACTGGCGAATATGGGTCCAGCTCAATTGTGTACGCAGTGCGTGCACAATCTCTATATCCCAAAAAACCTCTGCAAACTTAACCATTTGCGCAAGGTTGCGTTTGCTCCAGCCTTTGCCAAATTGTACAGTTAGCTCATTAGAAAGCGTGGCAATCACTCGTTTGCCATAATCGGCTCGCTCACCACCCAGCACTTCTTGATTGATGCGATAACCCACCTGCCAATACAATAAGGTAATTTCACTGTTCACTGCGACCGCAGCGCGTTGCTTGGCACTGTGGATCAGTGCGCTCAGCTCTTGGCTCAAGGGGGCTAGGCTTGTTAGGTTACTCATCCTTAAACTCCTTGTGGTTACCCCTGTTCTGAAACAAAGTCACGCACGTCAATCTTGCCTGTCACTGCCGCTGAGATAAGGGCTGTTTTGCGTTCTTTTAGTAAGGCAATTTGTTTTTCGCATCTATCCAGAAGTAAGGAAAACTTTGATTTTTGTGCTTTTATAAAATCATAGATTTCACACTGTTCCACATAAGGAGGTTTGGTTGAAATTATTTCATTCAAAATTGCAATGTTAATTACACCCATTGTTCCTCCTCTAGAAAACTGGTCAAACTGTTTCGCTACTGTGACACTTTTCAGATACTCTCTAATGAAATAAGGGGAGTTGGCTTTGTGAATCTTTGCCTTGATCAACCTTGGATTAATAATTCCAGCTTGGGCTGTAGATGGGAAAACAGAAACTTTCCCGAAAGTCCCAACACAGCTAATTAGCACATCCCCCTTAGTAACCTTGTATCTTGCCAAGCGAAGATAATCTTCAGTCGATATAAAATAGTCTCCAATTTTAAAATTATTTGGTATTACTTGTTCCTGACCATAAACTTTATAGCCTGATTTTTTGTACATATCTTTCGTTATACTTGAACCAAATGGTCCAGCTACAATATTTTCACAAAGATACTTAAAACGAGTTACCTTCCAATGCTCAGGGACTTCACCTAACCATTCTACGCCTGAGTCGCGCATTGGGGCATTGGGGTTTAGTCCTTTAGTCACTGCGTGAGAAATCACCGCTTGGCGCTTTTCTTTTAAAAGCTCAATCAGCTTTTCTTGCTTAGCGATTAAGGTGTCGATTTTAGCAGTTTCGTGATCGAGGAAGCTGGCAATTTTTTGTTGTTCTATGTTTGAGGGTAAGCCAAATGCTAAATTACCAACCTGTTCTGCCGATACAGCCTCAAATGTACTACCGGTCGAAACTGCATCAAATTGCTTTTTATATGCGGGTAGAACCCACCATAAAAACCCTTGCTCAACATCTGAGTTACCTCTAATACTACATAAACCACGACCTATACCATAATTTTTATCGGCAATGTTTAATGCGCCAACTGGAGCTCGAACGGAAAAAAGAAGCTCCCCAGCTTTAGCGATCTTTTTAGATGTAGGGCAAAATTGCTTCTCCGTAGGGTACTTTGAACCAAATTCTGCATTTCCTTGTAAAAAAGCCAAACCGATTCCATCAATATTACAATCATCAGAGCTTGGAGATTGCCCCATATTAATTAATGAACTGAACTTCAAGCGTGATAGTGACCAGCTACGTGGTATATACCCAAACCATTCTACGCCAGATTCTTTATATTCAGGGTATGCCTTATAACGACCAGCCATCACGAATGCACCTCGTTAAGTAGCTGCATAATCTCACTCGATACTTTATCTAAATCAGCATCAATTTCGGTCAATGATCTTGGTGGTACGTATTCATAAAAATGACGGTTAAAGGGGATTTCGTAGCCAACTATGCCCACTTCGCCGTCTTGCTCGTCGGTTTTTTTAGTATCAATCCACGCGTTTGATACATGGGGTAGTACTTCACGCGCAAAGTAGTCATCAACACTCTCGGTAAGTGGTACGTTTTCGTTATCGCGTAAGTCTGGGTTGGCTTCTACCTTGCCCTTTACCTTACATACTTCTGCTTCGTCATCGTGTTCGCTCAAGTGCTTAACAATCAGCTTAAGCTGTGCAGCGCTTAGCTTAACCACTGGTGTTGCTGTTTCTAGCTCAGTGGTTAATGCTTTTAAGAATACGTCGCGAGATAAATACTTGTTATTAAGTGAAGCAAGCGCTGCAAGGATTGTATGTTGAGCATGCTCGTTTAACTTATCCCATGCTTTGTCGGTTGTTAAAGCAGTAATACGTAACTCATCTTTTGGATAAACAGCCAGTTGTAATGGGCGCTCTACCGTAATACGGCGATAACCAAATGCTTGGTAATCGAATATTTTACTAAAGTCGTTCTCTACAAATTGGCCGTATGTTTTAACAATGGTTTCTATCGCATCTTCTGTTAGTTCTTTACGTTTACTACCCAGTGACTTACGCATCGCTGCATAAAATACGTTTTCAACTTCTTCAGTTGATTCGCCACCACCACTGCGGCCTCTGCCGCCTTTTTTAGCGCGCTCTTTTGCCGCATTTATAAGTTGTACTTTACCTTTACGGTTAGCAGGTTTATGGCTTGAAAGCACCCACACATAAGTTGATATACCGGTGTTATAAAACATATCTGTAGGTAGAGCTACAATGGCCTCTAGCAGGTCGTTTTCAAGAATATAACGGCGAATTTCGCTCTCACCACTACCTGCACCACCGGTAAATAACGGTGAGCCATTTAAAATAATACCAATGCGCGAACCACCTTCGTGTTGTGGGCGCATTTTGCTAACTAAGTGCATTAAAAATAGTAACGAGCCGTCAGATACACGCGGTAAACCCGCACCAAAACGGCCTTCAAAGCCTTTTTCGGTGTGTTCGTCGTTAATTTGTTTTTGTATTTTTTTCCAGTCCACACCGAATGGCGGGTTAGATAGCATGTAGTCAAACTTTTCGGTGCGTAGCTGGTCGTTTGATAAGGTATTACCGAGTTTTATGTTATCGACCTTTTGGCCTTTAATAAGCATATCGGCTTTACATATAGCGTATGACTCTGGGTTTAGCTCTTGGCCAAATGCTGAAAGCGATGCTTTATTGTTAAGTTCTAGTACGTATTCCATACCCGATGATAAAAACCCGCCCGTACCCGCTGTTGGATCGTATATTGAGCGCACTAATCCCGATTGCGTAAGCGCATCGTCGTCATTAGTAAATACTAAAGACGTTGTTAAACGTACAATGTCGCGCGGGGTAAAGTGCTCACCTGCTGTTTCGTTAGAGCTTTCAGCAAAGCGCCTAATTAGCTCTTCAAACACTAAACCCATACCATAGTTATTAATAACATTTGGGTGTAGGTCGGTTGTAGCAAAGCGTTTAGCTACTTTATAAAGTAGGTCGGCTTCTGCCAGCTTATCTAGGGTGTTAAAAAAGTCAAAATGCTCAAAGATTTCACGCGCATTAGGGCTAAACGACTGAATGTAACTCTCTAGGTTACTGGCTACATCGGTTTCGCCAAGGCGGTTTAAATCCATTTTTGAGGTATTGTAAAAACTTAACTGCGCTGCGTGAGTAAGGAGCTTGTCTTGCGCTTCAATTGGCATGGCTTTTACGGTTTCGTACTTTTCAAGCACAGCAGGTTTAGTGGCTTCAAGCACACACTCCAAACGCCTTAACAACGTAAAGGGAAGGATAATACGGCCATACTGAGATTGTTTAAAATCACCGCGAAGTAAGTCGGCGACTGACCATAAAAAAGCAGCGGTTGAAGAGAAGTTGTTATCTGTCATTTTGACCCTTTATTATTTTGTTTTCCGTAACTTAACTTACCATATCATTAGATATGTTATTTTTTAAGCAAGATTTAAGGATTATTTACCAGCACTGAAGGCAGTACTTTTTATTAATGGCATTGTAACCTTTATTATGTTGTATGGTAGAGAAGCTTTATCAAATTAAGGTAATATTCATAATTAACAAAATAGTAATCTATAAATAACTCATAGCTTTAAAACGGAATTAAATTATGAAAAAGGAAGAAGTAGACGCACATGTAAGAGGTGTTGTAGATAAGCTAATTGAGCAAATGCAGGAGAACTTGGGGGAATGGATAGCACCTTGGCATAATGGCTTTTTAGAACCTAAAAATGCCATTACACACCACCTTTTTAGTGGCATGAATGCAACATTACTTTGGGCGTCTACCCTTGAGAATACTTTTCAATCGGATGAGTGGGCTACACTTAAACAATGGAATACAAAAAAAGCGAAGGTAAAAATTCGCTCAAAAGGGACACGTTTATTTCGCCCTATTTACGCTAAGAAAAATAACCCCAGTGATGAAGATTATATTATTTATTTTAAACCCTATACGGTATTCAACGCTGACCAAGTAAATAATTACAACCCAGCGCACCCTGATTTATTTGCAGATGATATACCAAAAGATCCGAGTGCTGATAAATTTATAGCCCGATGCAAAGCCAATATTACTCATGGCAATACCGATGCATTTTACAGAGTACACGAAGATAAAATATACCTGCCATTCCCCACTAATTTTGTAGATAGTTCTCATGGGAGCAAAAAGCATAATTATTATGCTACTGCTATCCATGAGTTAATTCATTGGAGTGGTCATGACACTAGAATGAAGCGCAACTTAGCTAACAATAGTACTGAGCAGTATGCATATGAAGAGCTTGTTGCTGAACTAGGTGCTGCAATTATATGTACGCGGCTTGAAAATACAATTACACCAAGAACAGATCATGCTGCTTATTTGAAGTCTTGGATAAAGCATTTAAAAGATGATTTTCGTTACTTATTTAAAGCCGTAGATGACGCAAAAAAAGCAGTACATTTTTTGTATGAGTTAACAGGCATTGAAAACGCTGATGTGGATTGTGAAGATAAAGAGTTTGAACAACTTAATGATAGTGAAGCAGTAGAACCAGAGAAAATAATTCTTACAGGTTTTGTAAGTACGCTAAAAGTGAGTATGTGCTGTAACCATTGCCATGAAAGTTATAGTGTTACGTTAACCCGTTATGAAAATTTATCGTTTTGTGAGCAATGCTCTAAACCAAATAAACACCTTATTGAGTGGTAATTGCTGAATATTTTATTAGGGTTGTGGTAACGAGAGGGCTTATCGTAAAACAGGAACAAACCGTTTGAATGTGCTTTTACATGTTCCAAAATAAAATATAAAACCATTATTATCATAGTCTTAGTTATTTCAGATTGTTCCGATTTGTTCCGCATTGTTCCGGTTGCTACACATAGTAAACTGAAATACATCTTAACACTTTGAAAGCTTCCAAAAAAATTTAACACGCGTGAAAAGTTAACAATAGTACACATTTCAGTTGATTCGACTTGTTCCATAATTTTTTGTTTGTGACGGTTTTTTACCCTTACTTCTCACTTTAGCCAAATAAGAAATACGCCATATAGCCTCTTGAAGTGAATCGTAATCACCTCGCATAATGTTGTAGTAGCAGTGCTTTGGGGTATATTGTGAACCTTGTAGCTGGTACTCCCAGATGGCTTTTACCTTAATTAAAATATCATACGGATGACGTACTTTATGACCATCGAGCATCAAAACGTAGTGGTAATGTTGTTGCTTAGCGGTTTCAATCTCACGACACCAAATAAAACCTACCCGTTTTAAGTTATATGCTCGCTTAAGCCACCTAAATAGGGTTCGATTAAATTTTGTAATTATTTGATTATCCGACGAGTACTCGTAAAGGCGGAGATCGAAACGAATTAGGTGTACTTTGCTATGGTGCTTTAATATCATATCAACTTGGTTTATCATCTTTTTGGCCATAGTTAAGTAAATACCACTATGCTGACCGTTCACCCAGAACACCTGATCATTTACCTCGATAGCCCTAACCTTAACCTTATAAGACATACAACACTCAAGAGATATTATTAATTACCTAGTAGCGTGTTAGTCACTACTATCGCCATTCAATAAGTATGAATTTAAAGCGTCATGGCCTTACTAATAATTTATAGGGTCAAAAACCTATAAATAGCGACCAATGAGCGTTTTTTAAATCCATACATTGCATTCAGTGTAAGCGAGTACTAACATTGTTTAGCTAGGTAATTAACGTTATGCTTAAACGTGCTGGTGGTTTAACTTCCACATTGCGCCACCAGCACACCATTGATAAGTCGCATTGAAATTAACTTTCTTTGCGGCTTTCCTCGTTTTTATACAATGCTTGCTGCTCATCCGTCATCGACAAAACCATTATCGGAAATGGTGTTAATCGACCCGTTGATGGGCATTCGGCCTCTTTATCTTCTACTGTAAATAAGTAGCCTTTTCGTTTAATTGCACATACCACATCTTGCAGGTCATCAATTCCAATATAGCGAGCCATATTAGTATTTATTGTTAGCCCTTGGCTTATCACACTCAACACATAATTCGACTCTTTTTGGCAATCGTTTGGCTCTGGCAAGCCTAGCTCTAAGCATTTATTTCTAGGGATCATAACTGCAACTCCTTAATGCCACGATTACTAATAATACTTTGCACTAATGCTTTTAATTGTTGCTCTGTGTAGCCTGCAATCATTGCTTGGACTACTTTGTCACATTCACTTTCCACAAAGCCAACAGCTCTTACTCCCAAGCTTATGGGTGTAGGAAATAGGCCATCATTAATGCGGTTATAGAGTGTCGATTTTGACCAGCCAGTTTTATTTAAAACTTCAGGTCTGCGGATAATTTTAGAAAAACTTTTAATGTTCATTTTTAATTGCCTTAGTACGTTATGGAATGATTCAGGCACATTAAAAACTATTAGTATAGGGGTAAGGCTAGACGGGTTAGCTAATTAATTTAGGGGGTTACCTAGATAACCCCCTAAGTTAATTACTTAGGTTTTGACTTTATCATTGAAGCAATTCTTTCAGCTTTTACATTGCTTAACCCTTTTAATGTAGAAGAGCCATCTAAATGAGTAATACCTCGTATTTTGCTTTCAGTTTTTAGCCAAGCTTCTATTTCTTTATTTAAAGGCAAGTTATTTTTATCTGTGCAAAGTTGTTCGTATGCATCTATTGCCAACTGAAGCTCCGGAGGGTATCGATTTGAGATATTTACTTCATTATTGCTATGTTGCTTTTCATTGTTTTCTATAGGGTCTGATTGAGTATCTATAGGTTTATCATTGCTTTTTAAAGGTACACCAAGCTTTGAACAAAATTCAATAAATTCTGAATAGTTAAAATAAACTTGCCTATCGTAACTGTCATTTATAAACAGAGGCTTAATATCTTTTAATTCAGGTCGAGAGCAATAATCCCCACATTCATAAGAGGCTTCAAATACAGGCTTATACCCTGGCCGGTTTAAGTGAGTAACAGGCTTTCTAGTTTGTTTAATAAACCCGACTACATAGACTTTTACGGGATCTTCATCAAATGGAATTTCACTTACTATGCCTTCATAATAAATATAAGCATCAAGATCATTTATAACGTCATGAATCGGTATATTAATTAACGACTGTAGCTGCTCTTTGGTAAAAAAGTCATTTTTAAAATCATTTTCCATATTCATCTCTTTATTATCCATAATAACCTCAACCCACTATTTTTAGAGTAGCATTAGAGACACCGACCTTGCCTTGCTTAGCTAACTCTATATATTCGGACCACCAGCTCATCATTACTCGTCTACGTTCTAAATAATCTGCTCGGTTGTATGCTCGCCTTACTTCATTTTTATCAACATGAGCGAGTGCAGCTTCAACTACATCACCTTCAAAGCCATGTTGATTTAATGCGGTACTGGCAATGGACCGCATGCCGTGGGCAACTAATCGATTTTCATATCCCATGCGCTTTAAAGCCATGTTCGCAGTTTGTTCATTAAGATGAGTTCGAGGGTTTCTATCCCCGGGGAATATATACTCTCGATGACCACTAATAGGCTTTAACCTATTTAGTAACTCTATTGTTTGCTCTGTTAGTGGAACATTATGCCCGCGCTTCTTCTTCATTCGGTCTGCTGGAATCTCCCATACTTTATTTTCAAAATTTATTTCACGCCATGTTGCACCGGCAGCTTCGCTTGGTCTAACCATCGTGTGAAGTTGCCACTCGATTAAAAGACGAGTAACAAGCTTAATACTCGCATAGCTAAGGTCTTTCATTAACTCAGGGAGTTCTTCAGGTGGGATAGTAGGCATGTTTTCTTTGACAGGCTTTTGAAAAGCTGCTCTTAAGCCAGATAACGGGTTGGAGTGTATTAACCCAGTATTGACAGCGTAGGTCATTATTTCATTTAACCTTTGGCATAAGCGTTTAACCGTTTCCAAACTTCCCTTCGCAGCTAAAGGCTTTATTACCTCAATAACTTTTGGTGCCGTTACTTTGCTTATAGGTAGTTTTCCTAGTTCTGGAAATAAATGATTTTCTAGCGATCGCCATAAATCAATACCGTAGTTTTCACTTACTTGCGTTTTCTTTATTTCAAACCAATTAGTAGCAACATGCTTGAAGGTGTTTGATACTGCCTCTAACTGTATGCGGTTATGATCTTCTTTATATTCTTTGGGATCGATGTCTTTAGCTAGTAACTCTCTAAATTTTGATTTTAATTTACGGGCATCCGCTAAAGATATTGCAGGGTACCCACCCAAACCAATACTGGTCCGCTTTTTTGTGTAGGGTTTGTAATAGTCTAGCAACCAAGATTTGTTGCCGTTAGGTTTAACTCTAAGTTGCAAGCCGTCACCATCAGATAGTTTATATACTTTCTCTTTTCCCTTGGCTTGCTTAACTTCCGTATTGGTTAGTGGTTTTGTTTTTGCCATAAAGTAGTACCCGATTTTCTTTAATTAAAGTGGTACCACCAAATGTACTACTTTAAAATCTGGATGTCACTGTTCATTAAAAACTCTACTTGGAATCGTAACTTGGCGAAAAGCCAGCAATGCAGAGGGTTCAAGGCAAAAAAAAAGACGCCTAAAAGGCGTCTTAGTTCTTTGAAATGGTGGAGCTGGGGGGATTTGAACCCCCGTCCGAAAAGCCTCGACCGTCGGTACTACATGTTTAGTATTGTCATTTAATTAACCTTTAAATCCCGGACAAACACGGTAGATAAAGGCGAGGCCGCTTGGTTTTAACGCTTCAACCCCGGCCAGGGTTTCCGTCGCGATCAGGTGTTAGGGTGACACTCCAAAATCCAGTCCACAAGAATACATGGAAGGAGCGCTAGCCAGCCTAAGCTGCTAGAGAGTAGTTATCGTCGTTTGCGATTACTTTAAATTGCGGCTTTTTTACGAGGCAAACCGCACCTCGACATGCACCTTGGGCTTCTTGAATTCCGTCGAATCCTAATCAGCCCCTGAATAAGATTACTCATTCAGAGCGTGCAAGCAGTATAACTGAGTAACCCATCAATACTCAACACCTTAGGCACTTTATTTTATCGCTTGGTTAATCCTGCATCAAACACGTACTTAAAAATGTAAATACTAGGATAATAAAAAAACAATTACTTAACACCTAGGCTTGTTTGTGCTCAAATATGCAGCTAGACCTTGGTCTAATAGATTATAAAAATAATAACAGGCATATTACCTAGAGGATTTATAAATGTCGGTTTTTTCTTTTGATGAGCAAACGGGGTATATCTCTTTAGTTTCCCACCCACAAGTTTCAGGTTTAGCCTCAACAGCAACACAGCTTATTGAATTAATTGGACAGTCAGAATATTGCGAGTGTGAGGTTATTGCTAGCAATATTGGTAAGCTGTTTGCTCAAAGTAATACCGAAGAACCCACCTCTTTAGTGATTGCTCAAGCCATTGATGCAAAGCTAACCATAAACATCGATGAAAAGAATATGCTCGTTGAAGCTACCCTTATTACTGCCAAGGGCGGTCAATTGCTTAGCATGGAACAAGCGATTGAAGAGTTAACACAAGCAGGCATTGTAAAAGGCATTAGCTCTCATGCATTAGAACAATTATTGGCACAACAGTTTGAACACCCCTCAGGAAGCACACATTGCGCCGAAGTCGCTTTTGGTCGCGCGCCTAAAGTGGGTAACGATGCCAAATTTGTGCGTCTTTGCTGCACAGCGCAAGACCGCGTACTTAGCCCGCAAGCTAAGGGCGGTGGTAAAGTCGATATGAGAAACCTAGGTGATATTATTACTGTAAAACCGGGATGTGAACTAATGCGACGTACTCCTGCAACACCCGGTGTTGATGGGTTTACTGTATTTGGTGATGTAATAACTGCTCCTCCCGGCAAAGAGCATAAATTACAACCTTTTGACGGCACTAAAATTGCGCCCGATAACCCTAATTTATTAATTGCGGATTGTACTGGCGTACCGGTTGCCCTTCCCCGTGGTATGCGTGTTGATGATGTTTTATGTTTTCACAATATTGACCCAAGTACCGGCCATGTTGAGTTTGATGGCAGTGTTATTGTCAGCGGTGATATAAAAGATGGCATGCGCGTGACTGCCACTGGCGATATTACTGTTTTAGGTTTTGTTGAATCGGCACAGCTAAAAAGTGATAGCGCCATCACAATAGTAAAGGGTGCAATTGGTCGTAAGCGAGAAGCCGATGAGCCATTCACCTGTTCTATTTTTGCTAAACGAACCGTTGCGCTTGGTTACTCTCAATACTGCGACATAAAAACGGAGCAAAACTTATTAATAGATCGCCAATCATTACATTGTGACTTGAGTGCCGGAAATCTAATTAGGGTGGGCAATGCAAAAGATCCTAAAGGGAAAATTATTGGTGGCCATATTCTAGATGCAATGCGCATTGAAACAGGTGAATTGGGCGCACCAGCAGGAACTAAAACCCGTGTTTGCATCGCACAGCGATGGTATGTGCTAAAACAAAAACAAGCGCAAATCACTGACTTTGAAAAAGTTTTAATCGGTAAGTCAATTGAACTACAGCAAGCGCGCCAGCGAATTAATAAACAAGTTGCAAGCGCACAGCGTCAGCAGTTTTTGAATAAAATAACAACGAATGAAGAACACATAGCAAACCGAAGCGCCAGCATCAATCAGCAAAAGCAGTTACTAAGAAAGAAAATGGCGCAGCTTTTAGCGCTCAGTCGTTTAAAAGTTAATGAGCTTATGCACCCTGGGGTGGAGCTTAAAATTGCACGAGAATCAATTAGCTTTTCGCGTAATTACCCACCGCATTTAATCACCCACAGTGAAGGTAAAATAACCCAATCGTTTTAATAATGCTTATTAAGACTGACTTAGCTCAAAAGTGAACATTCACTATTATGAGCTGAGTTTCTAATTTTGGTTGCTTGTTTCGTCTTCGCTTTGTTGTGTTTCGTCTACAGCAAGCGGCCAACCACCTAGTTGCTGCCAACGATTAACAATTAAACAGTACAGTTCAGCAGTACGCTCTGTATCGTACAACGCTGAATGCGCTTGTTTGTTATCAAACTCTATCCCTGCTGCGCGACACGCTTTAGCAAGTACCGTTTGCCCTAATGCCAAACCAGCAAGTGATGTGGTATCAAAACTAACAAACGGATGAAATGGTGTGCGCTTGATATTATTACGCTCAATAGCCGCATTTAAAAAGCCGTGATCAAAAGCGGCATTATGAGCAACCACCACTGAGCGCTGGCACCCCGCAGCTTTTTGCGCTTTGCGCACTACTTTACAAATTTCTTTAATCGCCTCTTCTTCTGGGACTGCCCCTCGAAGTGCTGAAAAAGGCTCAATCCCATTAAACTCAATGGCAGCTTGCTCAATGTTTGCACCCTCAAACGGTTGCACATGAAAATGAACGGTATGATCGATACTAAGCAGTCCTTCATCATCCATTTTTAAAACGGACGCTGCAATTTCTAGTAGTGCGTCGGTTTCTTTGTTAAAACCGGCGGTTTCAACATCAATAACCACTGGAAAAAAGCCACGAAAGCGTTGCGCGAAAAGTGTTTGCTCAGTATTTGCCATAGTATTCTTGGTTTATAGGGATTAGCTGTCTATTATGTCAAAATTGGTGGCCTGTCGGCTAGGGGATTTATTGATTAATTACAGTTAAACTATAGGCATGTTACTTGCTTGGTAATTAGGGTCTGTTGACCTTTGCGGATTAAAATTTGTTCAAGCTAGGGGCGGTTTAATCGCGGCGCGAGGTTTGTAACCTAGTGGGCTAAGTCAAAACCGAGCAACAAAGAGTAAATCGCCCCTAGGCAGAACCCAAAGGGCAGCGCCTGTTTGGCATTAATGCTGTGTTATCGCCTATTTATGGGGAATAACCACACCACATAGGCTCTGCCTTGCCTAAATACCAAACAGGCTGCTGCAAATTTAACCTTGAAAGGTCAACAGACCCTAGCGTTTGCGCTGAATTATTTGCTGTTGCGTAATATTTTACGGTTTTTGTCACTTTTTTGGCAAAGCTAGATAACTGGAGAATTCTCAATGAAGTGTAAGTTGTTATTTATTAGCCTAAGCATTAGTAGTGTGCTGTGTAGTTTGAATACAACTGCGGCAATGCGCCAGTACACGGCTAACCAAGATAATTCAAACTGGAACTTGGTTAAAACAACTCGCTTACAATGCCAATTAAATCATGAAGTTCCCTACTATGGTGAAGCCGCTTTTAAAGCATCAGCCAGTAAAAACAAAGATCTCACCTTTAATTTAGACATGGTGGTGCGCCCAGAAAATTACGCGATTGCCGGTTTGAAAGCGGTGCCACCTAGCTGGCGAGCAGGCCGCCCTGCCCGTGATATTGCTGATATGAAATTACTTAAAAAGTTTGATGGTGAATTAGGTAATAAAACAGCATGGGAAATGCTTACTGAGCTTGAAAAAGGTAACCAACCCACTTTTTACTACCAAGACTGGCAAAATAGTGCCGATAAAATTGCCGTGGGCATGTCTAATGTTAACTTTAAGCAAGCGTATTGGGCGTTTTTACAGTGCCGCGATGAACTACTGCCATACAATTTTGAAGATATTTCGTTCACTATAATGAACTATGAATCTAATAGCAGTAAATTAACTAAGTCATCGCAACAACGCCTTGATAAAATTGCTGAGTATTTGAAAAACGACCCCAGTATAGAGTCAATCAGTATTGCATCCTATACCGATAGTTACGGTGGCCGATGGAATAACCTCGATTTATCTAGAACCCGTGCAAAGGCTATTAAAGATTACATGGTGAGCTTAGGTGTTGATGAAGTTAAAGTGGTTACTGAAGGCTTTGGTGAAAAACGCTTTGTAGATACCAACGATAACATTTTGGGCCGTGATAAAAACCGCCGCTTAGTGATTCAAATAGCTAAAATGTAAACTCAGTCCCCTCTTTTAATGGCTGAAGGTGCAATTTTAGCGCTTTCGGCCAACACCTATTGTTTTAGTAATCCCTCTATTGTGCAAAACCAATAATCTGACCATTTAGTTATTAACATTTGGCTTTTTATTTATTAATTATATTAATGAGTTAAATTACATCAGCAAAATATCTCTGCTTTTTAAATACAGTTGTAAATAGAAGATTACATTTTATTTTGTCTCTTTTATGACAAAACTATTTAAGTTTTGCACAACTAGTTATATCTTGCGTGTCTCTCACGTTTGATCAGGATCATTAAGTGCTTAAAAATAAAACAATAGGTAGCATGTTAATTGTTGCAGGAACTACCATAGGCGCAGGTATGCTTGCCCTACCAATTGCCTCTGCGGGGCTTGGGTTTAATACGGCAATGGTGTTAATTGTCGGCTGTTGGTTACTTATGACCTACACGGCTTTACTTATGTTGGAGCTACACCAATATGCCCCTCGCGATGCCACTTTAAATACACTTGCTAAGCTTTGGCTTGGTAAACGTGGCCAGTATGTGGCTAACTTTTCGATGATATTCTTATTTTATGCACTGTGCGCTGCTTACATAGCAGGTGGTGGTGCTCAGCTACAAGAGCGCATTAATACTGGGTTTAATCTTAGTATTGCTCCACAATTAGGCTCCGTTATTTTAGCCGTGCTAATTGCAGGCGTAGTGACTTTAGGCACTAGTAAAGTAGATAAGCTTAACCGAGTACTATTTAGTATAAAAATAGTCGTTTTGGCTAGCTTGTTTTATATGCTAACACCTTATGTGCATGGCCAACATTTGTTAGAAATGCCTGTTGAGCAAGGACTGATACTATCGGCTATTCCAGTGGTATTTACCTCTTTTGGTTTTCATGGCTCTATTCCTTCTATTGTTAAATACGTCGGGCTTGAAATAAAAACCTTACGTAAAGTTATGATTGCTGGCGCCTCTTTACCATTGGTTATATATGTATTTTGGCAAGTATTAAGCCAAGGCATAATGAGCCAAGAGCAATTACTACAAAGCGAAGGGTTAACTGGGTTTGTAGCCAGTGTGGCCAATATTGCCAATAACGCCAATGTTTCTACTGCGGTTAAATTGTTTGCTGACTTAGCCCTAGCAACGTCATTTTTAGGGGTGAGCTTGGGGTTATTTGACTTTTTTGCCGACACATTCAAAAAAGCAGATACGGGCGCAGATAGAATTAAAACAGCACTTATTACTTTTGTTCCTCCTCTTGGATTTGCTTTGTTTTACCCGCAAGGCTTTATTATGGCATTAGGCTATGCGGCCATTGCTTTAGTAATATTGGCAGTATTTTTACCTGTTAGTATGGTGTACAAACAACGTCAGGGCGTTGAAAAAGAAGGCTATAAAGTACGCAGTGGTAACATTGGTTTAGCGATAGCCGCTTTGTGCGGTATATCAATTATTAGTGCGCAATGCCTACAAATGGCAGGCTTAATACCTGCAATAGGCTAATCCTTATAGTTGTTCTAATATATGCACCCCATAGATGGTTTTGGGGTGCATATCATTCAAACGTCAATTGTTGACATTTAAAATACTATCGCTTGCCCTCTTCCACTTTGCTCAGACGCCGCATCTAATTTGCCATCATTATTAATAATCACGTGCATATCACCAAAGTGGTGTTCATCGACTGTATAACCCATTTTTATTAGCTGTTGCTTGACTGAGGACTCCAATCCCGAGTGCGCTCTAATTACATTTTTAGGCCATAACTGATGATGAAATCGCGGACTATTTACTACATCATCTGCGCTCATATTAAATTCAATTGCGTTGAGTATTGATTGATACACAGAGCTAATAATAGTGGTACCGCCGGGCGACCCTGTTACCATTTTTACCTGATTATTACTGAGTAAAATAGTGGGGGTCATAGAGCTAAGCATACGTTTATGCGGCTGAATTTCATTTGCTTTGCCGCCAATGGCGCCAAATACATTCATAACCCCAGGTTTGGCGCTAAAATCATCCATTTCATCATTTAAAATAAAGCCTGCGCCTTCTACAACGACACCACTACCAAACCCTAAATTAATGGTGGTGGTATTAGCAACGGCATTCCCCATGTTATCAACAATGGAAAAGTGGGTGGTTTGCTCGCTTTCTTTTAAACCTGGTTTAATATTTTCGGTAGTTGAAATAGCATTTAAATCTATACTATTGCTACGGTTTTTAAGATAATTTTCTGCAAGTAGCTTTGCTGTAGGTACTTGGTAAAAGTCAGGATCGCCTAAGTATTCTGCCCTATCAGCAAACACTCGCTTTCCTATTTCAGCAAGTAAGTGCACATACCCAACTGAATTATGTGATGGTGCAGCTATGGGCTTTTTAAGCTCATACATTTTCAGCCATTGTAATATAGCAATACCTCCAGAGCTAGGAGGTGGCGAAGTGACGACTTGATAGCCGTTCCAGTTAGCTTTTATAGGTGTACGAGACTTTGCACGGTAATTTTTTAAATCGTCTTGAGTAATAATACCGCCATGTTGCTTCATAAAGTTTGCGATGATTGCTGCAGTTTCACCTTGATAAAAGCCATCTTTACCATTATCGCGAATGCGTTTGAGTGTCGCTGCAAGCTCAGGTTGCTTAAAAAGCTTACCAGATGTGGCGCTTGCAAAATAATTGGCAAAGTTTACTTTAATGTTTTTATTGTTTAGATGCGCTATATAGTCCTCAATCAGCTGAGCCAACTTTTCAGGCACAACAAAGCCCTGCTCTGCTAATGTTACCGCAGGTTGCACTAACGCTTTCCACGGTAACGTACCATGCTTTTTATGGGCTAACCACATTCCTGCGACACTGCCAGGCACGCCACTAGCGTGTATGCCGTAAATAGATTTATTTTCAATTACTTGCCCCTGCTCATCTAAATACATATCACGATGCGCGGCGTTCGGTGCAGTTTCACGATAATCTATAAAATCACCTTGCCCATCTTTATGAATAAGCATAAAACCACCGCCGCCAATATTACCTGCTTCGGGGAGCGTAACGGCCAACACAAACTGCGCTGCAATGGCTGCATCAACCGCATTGCCCCCCTGCTGTAACACCGTTTTTGCTGCTTGCGCACTAAATGTGTCGGGCATCGCCACCGCACTTTGCTTGGCAGCAACATTAAAAAAGCATAATTGTATTATTAAGACACTGCTAATAATTAGCTTGCTTAGTGAAAAGAGTGACCCCATCCCATATCCTTAGGTTATTTTTATACATTGATGGCAAACATTAATGCACAGTAACAAACACTAGGTCAATATTTAGACGCTATATTTGTAGAGCTTGAGATTATTTTTAATCTATCTATACGACTTTGAATATAGCGCAGCGGTTAAGTTTGAGCCGTCATCAGTATGAATATAATAATGTTTAAGCCGCATACCGAGCTTTTTCATAACACTAATTGAGCCAACGTTGGCGGTCAGTGCCGTGGCACTAATTGCCTTAATTTGCGGTTGCTTCTCAATCGTTGAGCAAATCGCTTGTGCCGCCTCAATTGCATAACCTTTACCCCAACTCACTTGTTTAAATCGCCAGCCCACCTCAATATCACTAAAATCAGGCGTATCTGAAAAAAAGCCCATCGGCCGAACAAGCACCCACCCTATAAAGATATTGCCTTCACGCAGGTTTACTTGCCATAACCCCCAACCTTGTTGCGCATTACGATAAGCGAGCATTCTAGGAATGCTTATCGTTTTTATCTCTTCAAGAGTGGTTGGTTTACCTTGTGTTAAATATTGCATAACGGCTGGGTCTTGATCGAGCTCGAATAATTTCGGCCAATCATTTTCGTCCATTAATTTAAAACTTAATCGTGTTGTTACAGCTATGTTCATTTTCATTATTGTATAGTTACCCCTGAAATATAATTTTCTCTAAAGGAGATAGTAAATGAAGAAATTAGCAGGTTTAGCTTTATTAGGCACTTTAATTACGTTAACTGGCTGTGAAGATGCCAACGAAGTGAAACAAGACGCCAAACAAACGA
This sequence comes from Pseudoalteromonas sp. BSi20311, assembly GCF_000239875.1. NCBI lineage: Bacteria > Pseudomonadati > Pseudomonadota > Gammaproteobacteria > Alteromonadales > Pseudoalteromonadaceae > Pseudoalteromonas > Pseudoalteromonas sp. BSi20311. Next base: position 22,440 of record NZ_BADU01000067.1, read on the forward strand.
GCGCTGAAGTTCAAGAAAAGCTAAACGAAACGTGGAACGACGTTAAAGAAAAAACCAATGAGCTTAAAAATGACGAGTCATTTAATGAGCTACTCGAAGAGAGTAAAGCGATGGGCTTAGACATGTACGATGACGGCAAAGAAGTAGCTGTTGATGCATGGATTAAAAGCAAAGAAGCGGCTGGCGAGCTGACTGAAAAAACCAAGCAAAAAGCACGTGAAATTGCGGCAGAAATTGAGCAAGCACGAGAAGAACATAAAGAAGGTTAATTATTGTTAACCATAAAAAAAGGTAAGCCATGGCTTACCTTTTTTATTTAACTTTTAGAGTAAATTATAGATTATAGTTCAAAGTCTTTTTTGAATTTTAAACCAAACTCACTACGATCATTACTGCGCATTACGCCAACAAAGCCAGTTTGCTGCAGGCGTCCTACATCGTAAACTTCGTTTAATACATTCTCACCATATAGCGTTACTTCCATATCGCCGTATGGATTAGTGTAAGAAATATTAAAACCAACTAGCTCACGCGAATCAATCGTTTCACTTTTGTTGAAAACTGATTGGCCTTGCATTTCACTGCGGTACGAGTAGTTTGCATTTAATGCAACCGTGCCACCATTTCTTAAATCAACAAAGTAAGATGGAGCAACCATTACTGTCCAACGAGGTGTCAGTGCTGGTGAGTCGCCTTTACCAATACCTTGTACGCCTTCAGCTACTTCTGTAATTTCAGAATCTAAGTAGCCTACTGCAGTGCGAATAGTAAAGTCGTCGGTTAGTGCAATTGTGGTTTCAAGCTCAATACCTTGCGCTTTAGACTGACCTGCATTTTCAACGATAGTTACAAAGCCACCACCTGCAGTTGGATCTGAGAATGGCAGTGCTAAATCAGTGTAGTCAGTAACAAACATTGCAAGCATCATAGACACATTTTCATGTACTTGGCCTTTTAAACCAATCTCGTAGTTAACTGCTTTGGTTTCATCAAACGATACAAACTGATCCGGACCACCGAATGGGCGCGGTGGGAAACCACCGGTTTGGTAACCTTTTTGTACTTGGCCATACACGTTCATATTATTGCTAAGCTGGTATGAAGCATTAATGTCCCATGTTACTGCATTAAAGTCTGCACTAATGTCCTTTCGCTCAGGGAAAGTTGGGAAAATGGCATTAGCATCTTTTTTATCTTCTGAGTAACGAAGGCCACCGCCTATTGTTAAATCATCAGTTAAATCGTAACTACCATTAATGTAAGCTGCGTATGAGTTAGTTTCTTGATTGATTTCAAAAAATCCAAAGCCACCAAATGAAGGAGTAACACCATCATTTAGCACGCCATCTGGTGTATTAAACGGGCTAAATACAAAATCTTCAGAGCGAGTAAAGCCATCTTCATTAAAGAAGTATAAGCCAGAAACAAAGTCCATTTTATCAAACGTGGCGTTTAGTTGAAGTTCAAAAGAGTATTGATCTGCACCGCCCACTTCTGGGAATTCTGATAAGTTAAGTGGAGATGCATCATCATCTAAACCACCTTCATACTCAGAGGTACGGTAGCTTGAAATAAACTTGGCTGTATATGTGTTATTAATCGCCCAATCAGCTGTAAATGACGTACCCCAACCAGAATATGAGGTTGATTCAATACCGGCAACTGTTGTGCCTAAATCATCAGGATTCGCTGGAAGTAAGTCTTCAGTTAATAATGGGAAATCACCATTGAATACATTACTTGAATCTAATGGTTCAGTAAGCTCAATAGTATAAGGCGATTGGCCTGATTCATTATCAACCCCATCTAGCGAGAAGGTAAACGCTAAATCACTGGTTGCTTCGTATTTAAGCGCAATACGACCACTAAACTCTTGCTCTTCACCAATTTCTTTTTCAGGGTTAACTAAATTTACCGCTGTTCCTACCCCATTACGTTGCTTATATGACGCACTTGCCGACATGCTTAAATCATTGGTTAATGCATCATTGAAGTAAATATCACCAGCGATACGACCACGACTACCGACTTTAGCCGATGTCGTTAAAATGCCCTCATCACCTGGTTGTTTAGTAATTACATTTACCGCGCCACCTAATGTATTACGACCATAAAGCGTGCCTTGTGGTCCACGCAGAACTTCAACACGCTCAACATTAGGAAGTGATAAGTTAGAACCCATTTGACGGCCTAAATAAACACCGTCTAGGTAAACACCTACGCCAGGATCTGTGGTTATAATGTGATCTTGCAAGCCAATACCACGAATGAATACTGAAGCATGCGCTGCGTTACCAACACCATAGCGAGTAATATTTAAGTTAGGAACGTATTTACCAATATCTTCTAAGTTACCCATATTGGCTTTATCAATAAGGTTAGCACCTATTGATGTAATCGCAGTTGGAGATTCGAACAAGCTCTCTGTACGTTTACGAGCTGTCACTTCAATTTTTTCAAATGCGTCTTGTTTGGCTGTCGTTTTAGCTTCTTGTGCATTTGCGGAAGTTGTTAGGGCTGCAATAACCGCTAAACTTAACTGTGAGAGGGTGCGTAATTTCAAGGTTTTCTCCAAAGGGTATTAATTTAATTATGCGTTATGCTGTGTAAACATAAATTGTAGGCATAAAAAAAGATGCTTTAGATGCATCTTTCCTCTGGGAGTGTATTGTATTACATAAAAGTTACAATATGTATATTTAACTTTAGTTTAAGCAAAAAAAATAATTTTTAGCTTTTTTAATCTAAACTAATTACCTCAACAATGACGCAGCTTTGGTTATAAATTAATACTTTAATATTAACCACCAACTGCATTGTTCATTAATCGTACACACCGTTTATTGTGGAAAACACATTAAAACTGCTTGAAATTATGACAATATCCAAAGACCCTTTATATTTAAATATAAAGCAGAACCATTTTTAGGTGAAAAGCATGACAAAAAAACAGACCACACAATCAACTAACATGCTTTTTAACAACAACCACTATAATCCATTATTTTTTACTACATTGAATAACGACATATTATTAGTATGCTACTCAGCCCTTAACTCCCTAACTAACTACGAACTTTTAAACCAATTTATTCATACAAATAATTACCAAGGGTTAGTTATTTATAATATTCCTAAAGATACTGATGCCGTTTCACTGAAAGAATGGCCAAATTTAAAAGGTCTTTTTTTATCAAGATACTAGTGAAGAGTTGTTTACTAGGGGGCTAGAAGCAATTAAACAAGGCGAATTGTGGTTTCCACGAACCATTAGTGACATTTGGATGCGTCAAATGCTCGATACAGAACAAAAGAATGCTTTGCAAACAAGTAATTTAACCGATAAAGAAATTAAAGTACTCAACCTACTTTTTAGTGGACTTCACTCCAGTGCTATTGCTGATAGTTTATTTATAAGTGAAGCTACGGTTAGAGTTCACTTACATAAAATTTATAAAAAAATAGCGGTCAAAAATAAGCAGCAGGCAATTCGTTGGTGCCAAGATAACCTAAAAAATATAAATTCGCGTTCATAACTAAAAAACACTACTTAATACTTACTTTATCAACTTCCCTCTCATAATTAATAATCCAAACAACTCAGTTAGTTACATAAGCTAAAAACAAAAAGTGCTTAAATTTCAATAATTCCACTACATTGATGTTGCAAAAAAGCAGTAAAAAGTACTTAATTCATTAACTTTAATTAGAAAAAAGTTAATACTCATCTTATACTGCAGCGGGATACACATGAAATTAAATAGGATACACAATGAAAAAACTATCTGTAGCAGTAGCAATTTGTTGCGCACTTGCCACAAGCAGCGCAAGTGCTGAGGTTCGTATTAATGGGTTTGCTTCTATTGTCGGTGGTAAGTCGCTCGATAGTGATCAAACGTTATATGGATATGATGATGATATTTCATTTAAAAATGAAAGCGTATTTGCGCTTCAGCTAACCGCTGATTTGCAAGAGAAGCTAACCGCCACAGCGCAGATAGTCACGG
>NZ_BADU01000066.1:0-20669 GCF_000239875.1 Pseudoalteromonas sp. BSi20311
CCCGCCGTATCGGTGCTGCTTATGGCCGTGGATAAACCATCAGCATCAAACCAACTATCTTCCAGTGATATGGATAGCAAAGTGCCAACATTACCGGCTGGTTTTGCCTATAACGCGCAAAACTGGCTGGTGATGCAACCGGCAGGGCAAGATAGCCCAGTTAAAATCTGCTCTTGGTTGCAAGTAGCTGCTCGTACTCGCGATCCGCAAGGGGACAACTACGGCTATTTATTGCACTGGTTAGACGATGACAATCGCCATCGCTATTGGGCCATGCCCGCAGAACTCTTAGCAGGAGACGGCAGCGAGTACCGTCGAATCCTACTCAGCCGAGGCATGCGGCTAAGTAACAGTGTCAAAGCGCGGCAGTTGCTCTCCCTGTTTATTCAACAAATGGGCGAGCTGGCCACGCAAAAGGCCATTAGCGTGAACTGTATTGGCTGGCATCACCACGCTTATGTGCATCCGCGCCTCACCTTTTACCCAAGCGAACACAGCAACAACCCGCGCATGGTGCTGCAAACCATGCACCCGATAGAAGGCTTTATTCAACACGGAAGTAGCGACAGTTGGCGGCAGCACGTTGGCCGCTATTGTCTGGATAACCCGCTATTAATTGTTGGTGTCTGCGCTGCACTGGCTGCGCCTTTGTTGCATTTGTGCGGGGTGGATGGTTTTGGTTTACACCTCTACGGTGCCAGCAGTACTGGTAAAACCGCAGCGCTGTATCCGGCGTTATCGGTGTGGGGCGAGCCTAATCAGCTGCGCCACAGTTGGCGTGCCACGGCCAACGGTTTAGAAGGCACAGCATTAGCGCATAACGATGCCTTGCTGGCGCTCGATGAAATGGGCGAAGTTGATCCAAAAGAGGCGGGAGATGTCGCTTATATGCTTGCCAATGGCCAAGGTAAAACCCGTGCAGGCAAATACGGTGAAATGCGCTTACCCGCCCGTTGGCGTTTAGTGTTTTTATCTACTGGTGAAGTGACGCTCGAAAGCCATCTTGCCAGTATCGGCAAGCGCGTGAAAGCGGGGCAGCAAGTGCGCGTGATTGATCTCAGTGCCGATGCCGGAGCGCAAATGGGCGTGTTTAACCATTGCCATGACATGAATGCCGCCGATTTAGCCGATCACCTAAAACAGCAAAGTCGCCAACACTACGGCTGCTTGGCCTTGGACTGGTTACGTTATTTAACGCAGCACAGCGCGCAGGTGCGACCCGTTTTCCAAAACGTACGCCAACGCTTTTTAGCCAGTTTACCACCCGAGGCTGACGGCCAAGTGCGCCGAGTTGCCGAAAAATTTGCCTTACTGGCCAGCGCAGGCCTGTTAGCCATTCAAGCCGAAGTACTCGATTGGCCAACCCAAAATGTCGAAGCCGCCTGTTTAAGCCAGCTTAACCAATGGATACTTGCCCGCGGTGGTGTGGCCGCCAATGAAGACCAACAAGCGATTCGCCAGGTGCGTAGCTTTATTGAGCAGCATGGCGAAAGCCGCTTTACGCCTAAGCAAACCGGTTACAGCAGTCAAGTACGCCAGCGTGCAGGTTGGCTTGATACTACTGGCCCACAAACTCTCTACCTGTTTTACCCAACTGGCTGGCGTGAAGCCACCGAAGGCCTAAGCCCAGATCGCGCTGCCAAAGCACTGATGGCCGCAGGCTACCTAGTCCCCGATGGCAACCGCCCACAGCGCAAAGTCAGCCTGCCCGACAACACCCGCCCACGCATGTACTGTGTTAAAGGCAGTATCTTGGATGACTAAAGAGGCGATGAATTCTGTGTAGGCTTGTCGCCTTGCAGTGAACCGCCAGTCAATATATGGACTGGGTTAAGTTTGAAGTCCATTGCAAACAAGACCGCTAGAGTACTGGCTGTGTACTTAGCTATTCGATAAAGCGTATCGACTATATCAGTGCCATTTCCAGTTTATGTTTTCGATTCACCCAATCTGGTAGAGAGCGTTCGAGCAAACGATAAAACTCTGGGCCGTGGTTGTGGTGCTCTAGGTGACACAGTTCATGAATGATCACGTACTCAATACACTCTTTCGGTGCCTTAATTAAGTCGCGGTTTAAGGTCAGCGTTCCGTTTTTCGATAGACTGCCCCAGCGCTTTTTGAGTTGCATTATTTTAATGGTTGGCTTGCTGTCATCTGAATGTTTGAACTTCTCCCAACAATCCGAAAACACCTTATTTAAATGGAAATCGGCCTTTTCTCGATACCAATCATTAAGTAGCGACTCCACATGCTCTGGTTTACCATTGGCTGACGTTACCCAAAAAAAGCCCGCTTTCAGCGCTACACCGTTGTCAGTGCCTACTGCAATTTTTAGCCGATACTTCTTACCGAGATACAAATGGCTTTCACCACTTACGTATTTGCGAGAAGGGGTTCTTGGGTCAAACTGGTCAAAGTAGCGAATTTGACGCTTGATCCACCGAGCACGCTTCTTCACCTTAGCTTCAATGGCCTCACGGTCGGTGCCTTCAGGGGCTTTCACAAAAACTGATTTATCAGGGTGAACTGATATTTCCAGCGACTTGCGTTTAGAAAAAGCCAGCTGGAAGGGGATTTCTCCCCCTCCGTATACAACCGCTAGCTTTTCAGCGCTTGCTGTTGGTATCTCGGCCTGCTTGATGGTTGACGACATCAAGAATGCCTCCGGTGCTTCGCAACCTGCATGGTTTTCTCAATGATTTCGTCCATTTGCTCTAGACTCAGGGTCACGCCGTACTGCTCTTTGACTTCGTCATAAAGAAAATCGTCAATATCATTCATCGCCGTTTTTTGAACGTCAGTATCGTCCCAAAAATCAACTTTCCAATGAGCATCAATGATTTTTTGTATCGCTAACGATGTTTGTGCCGCAATCGCATCAAGCTGAGCATCATCTAACTCGTTCAGTGTTGCCACTTGCTGAAACTGCGGCTTAATCAAACCAAAGTAGGCACACGCTTCGTCGTTCTCACGAATGCAATCAGGCATATCATCATGCTGCTTCGTGGCCACTTTGTTACGAATATCAATCACTCGGTTGAGATATTCTAAGTCTGAGATGCGCTTGGCCTTAAAGTCATCAATGGCGGCTTGGATCAGCTTCGAGAACTTCTCATAAAACGCAGGGTCTTCATCCATATTCTCCGAAATGCTGCGCTTCGTGGCGTGGGCGATGGTGTCCGCTTTTGATGCCGTGGTTTTGGTTTGATAAACCCCTTGTTCTTCTTTCACAGCGGTAAACATTTTTTCATCAAAAATATTCACGGGCTCGTTAAGCTGAGTCACCTCATTAGCCTGAATATGGGTATCCAGCAGCTTTTTAATTTTCGGCTCGTAGTCGCGATAATCAATCGCCTCGGCATAACGCAACTTAACCGCCGCCTTTAAGTTCTGAAAACGCTTTAAATCGTTTTTATAGGTTTGTAGCTTCTTCTCATCAGAGCTCATGATGAACTGCTCAGACGATAAAGCGATGGCTAAAGATTTACTGTATGCCGATAAACATTCGTAAAACTCTTCACGCAACTCGTCATCGGCCAACAACACCTCATAGGCTTCTTCGTCTTTTGAGTTTTTAACGGCTTTAAACAAATCCCATAAGTCAGAGTAACGCTGTGGCAGTTTAAACACTTCTTCGTTAATGGAGGTGAGCGTGCCTGCTAAGTCATCTTCATCAAACCCTTCAAAGGCTTCGTACATGGTTAGGGCTTTATCCAACTCGCCCAGTACGCTGGCATAGTCGATGATATAGCCAAACTCTTTACCTTCGTACAGGCGGTTAACTCGAGCGATAGCCTGTAATAGCGTGTGCTCTCGCAGGGTTCGGCATAGATACAGCACGGTGTTGCGCGGTGCATCAAAACCCGTTAACAGCTTATCCACCACAATGAGTATTTCAGGGTCATCACCGTATTTAAACTGATTGATGATTTGCTTGGTGTACTCCTCTTCAGAGCCAAAGCGCTTCATCATTTTGTCCCAGAATTTACCTACCTCATCGGTTGGTCCTTCGTCCACTTCGTCGTGACCTTCGCGGGTATCAGGGCCAGAAATCACTACCTCTGTGGTGACGGTGCCAATCTCTTGCAAAAACTGCTGGTACTTTAATGCCGCCGGTTTGCCTGGGGCAACCAACTGAGCCTTAAAGCCAGTGCCTTGCCAGTTGGCACGAAAATGCTCGCTGATATCAAAGGCGCGCATATATATCACTTGATCAGCTTTGTTTAGCATTTCAGCGCGGGCGTATTTCTTTTTAAGGTCGGCCTTTTGCTCTTTGCTTAGATCGGCGGTGTGGCGCTCAAACCAGAGGTCAATAGCCGACTGATTCTGCTCCATCTCAATATGTCGGCCTTCGTACAGCAATGGCAATACTGCTTCGTCGGCAACCGCTTGTTTAATGGTATAGTGCGGCTCAATCAGGCCACCAAATTTGGCAAAGTTATTCTTTTCTTTTTTCAGTAGTGGCGTACCGGTAAAGCCAAGAAAACAGGCATTAGGCAGCATTTGGCGCATTCGGGCCGCCAATGAGCCAAAATTGGTTCGGTGACTTTCATCGACCAATACAAAAATATCGTGCGACTCATCAACAAACTTCTCGGCTACCCAGCCTTTATCAAATTTGTGGATCAGTGTGGTGATCAAACCCACTTTGTTTTTCAGGTGCTTAACTAAGTTTCGACCAGACGTAGCACGTTCGCGGCTTAAACCACAGGCCGCAAAGGTATTACCCAGTTGTTTATCAAGATCATCCCGGTCGGTAACCAAAATGATTCGTGGATTGATAAGCTGCGGCTCTAGTGCCATAGCACGGGTGAGCATCACCATGGTGAGCGATTTACCCGAGCCTTGGGTATGCCAAATAACACCACCTTGGCGGTTTTCTTTTGAGCCATTGCCTTTATTGGTCAAACGCTTAATTCGGGCAATCGTCGCTTTAATCACAAAATATTGTTGATAGCGGGCTACTTTCTTAATGCCACCATCAAACAGGGTAAAGCGATACACCAAATCTAATAAACGCTCTGGGCGGCACAGGCTGTGAATGGCATTGTCTTGTTCCGTCACCAAGCGTTTGCCTTCTGCCTCTAGTGCATCAAAAAATGGCCGTGCGGCGGCAAACTCGCCACTGAATAGCTGTGCTTTAGTGCCTTCGCTCAAGGAGGTATTGACGCCTTTATCGACATCCTTCTCGAATAAAGAGCTTTTATCTTCCTGCTCCTTCCATACGCCCCAAAATTTCTTAGGTGTGCCTGCTGTCGCGTATTGGGCGGCGTTTTTATTCACTGCCAACACTTGCTGCACATAAGTAAACAGGCGCGGAATATAGTCATCACCTTGGTTACGAATATTTTGTGATACGGCTTGCTCTACATCCACTTTGGGCGATTTACATTCAATCACGCTAAAGGGAATACCATTGACAAACAGGACGATATCGGGGCGCACGGTATCGGTGCTGCGTGCACGCTCAACCGAGAACTCCGCCACCACATGAAAGCTATTGTTGCTTGGGTTTTTCCAATCAATGTAATTGAGGGTAAAGCTTTTTGAGTCCCCCTCAATGGTTTGCTCCATGGCTGAGCCTAAGGTGATTAAATCGTAAATCGACTCATTGGTTTTTTGCAGGCCATCAAACTTAATATTTTTGAGCTTTTGGATCGCGGTTTGAATGTTCTCTTCGCTAAACAGATACTCGCCACCTTTATAGTTAATGCGATTAATCTTTTTTAGCTGCTGACGAAGCACTCCTTCTAAAATCACATTGGCACTGCGCCCACCTCGTTCAGCCAAAGCCTGCTCTGGGGTGAGGTACTGATAACCCAAATTGATTAACTGTTGCAGGGCTGGAATTTGCGACAAGTACTTTTCGTTAAACTCAAAGCCCGAAGGCTCCGAGTTTGCTGCGTAATTGACTGGAGGTGTGCTCATGCGCTTGCCTCCTGATACATATCCTCAGCGACTGGCTGGGAACTGCTCACCTGCCACTCACCAGTAAGCAGCTTTTGCATCAGACCGCGTTTCTGGCTGCGGTATTTTTCAAGGAGTTCTTTTACTAAATCAATTTCCTTTTTAGCAATATTAAGCTTGCTGGCGATATCGTTTTGCTCTTGAATACAAGGAATCTTTACCTCTAATTTCTTCAAAGCGTTTAGCTTTAATGCTGTACGTGTACCGCCCTGAACTTCGCGCGATAAAGCTTGCCTAAATGCAGGAGAGTTCAAGAAATAATATAAGAAATCAGAGTCCATGTTTTGTTTTGGAGAAAATACACCATATGCAGGGCTAATTAAGCCTTTGTCGATGATGGTTTGTTTGTTGAATACAAATAAACCATCATCACTCATTGACCTAAATGTGAAGTCCCCACGACTCATTATCTTGTAGCCACTATTATCTTTGCTTGCTACTTGTTTAGAGAAGTAGTCCTCTTGCAGAAAAATTCCTCGGCGAGAGGAGGTTAAGCAAGGGTATAAATCAGGCGTAGTGCTTTTCTCTTTTTTCTCAACGATAAACTCACCTAATGTATTTGTGTTCCATCGTTTTGATTTAGGGTTGTTTAAAAGAAGTTGCGACTTCAGCCACTCAAACTGCTTTTCCTTAGCCGCAATTAACGCCTCCGTTTTTTCAATGGCGTTGTCCCAAAGCTTTGACGCCGATACGATAGACTTTTGTACATCTAAAGAAGGTAGAAGCACAGGGAACTGTTTAAGCTGTGTTGAATTAATGCTCGCCAAGTTCGTACTTTGCTTTGAGCAGCTAATAAAATAACGTTTTCCATAGCTACTAGCCGTTAGAATGCTTAGAAATTCAGGCAGTAAAACAGAAGCGTCGGTTCTCACAGAGAACACATGATTCTGGTGAACACATGATTCAATTTCATTATTCCAAACAGTACCACGCCCTAACTTATCGAAGTCACCTCCTTCGGTAAGTAGTACATCACCTGTTTTAAGTGTGTAACGTTCTAAGTTTTTCCGCTCGATGGAAATATGTTTAATGACCGAAAGGTCAAGGTGCCCATCTTGCACATTTGCTACTCTTAAATATGGGGCTTCGATTGGATCGGTTAGTTTTCTAGATGCACTTTTTGAAATTCCGGTTTGAATTTCTGCCACTTTCTCCAATCTTACGGTTTTCCAAGGCGATTTATTCATTGATCCCCCTCCAACTTTTTCTGCGCACGCGCCAACTGGGGAATGCCTTTTTCCGGTGTTGGTAAATCCTCTGGCATGGTGCCGCCCAGCTCTTCAATGGTGGCGCGCACTTTTGCACCCACTTCAAAATGGGTTTGGTTGGCATGGGCTTTATTGCTGACCTGATCACGCTTTAGTTTCTCTTCTGTTTGCGTGGCGCGGAACAGGTTAGCGGCAAGTTCGGTACTGCCCATATGATCGAGGATTTTCTGGCTCTTTTTTAAGCCTTTGTGCTGGTGAATGGCTTTGTTGTCTAAGCCGCCATACAAGCCTTTGTAGCCATGGTTTTGGAAAATGGCGTAGTCCAGATTAGTTTCAACACCTGCATCTTTAGCCGCAGCGGCCAGTTGCTTGTTGTGATCGGCCAATTCATTGCGCAGCATTAGGCGTTTTTGGTCTTCATTCAGTTGCTGGAATCCAGTGTCGTCTTGCAACTCTTGACGACGGGTTTGGATAGCAAAATAGGTCTGCCCATTGGCGATCACCGGCTTGCTGGCATCACCGTTTTGCACAATGAGGTAACAGGCATAACGGGACAAGGCAAACGAGTCCATTTTGCGCTGGGCACCTGAGCCAATTTCGACCATCTCGTGGATCTCCACGAAATGGTCGGCCACAGCTTGGCCACTGTTTTCACAGGCTTTTTTTGCTTTCTCTATAACCGGTAAGAAGTTACGGAACTCGGCATAGTCCAATACCTTGGCTAACTGGCGGGCCAGCCAAATTTCACCACCTTGTTCATTAATCACGCGAATACTTTCAAAACTGGTGTGTTCTGGTTGGGTAAGTTGCTTGTCACTCATCGCGCACCTCCCACCATTTTGTTGGCGTCAACAAATTGGTTGTTGTTTGTCATACTCATTCAGCCACCTCCGTTGTGTTGTTTTGCGCTTCGTTAGGCACGATATCCTTTAACAGCGCCGCCATTTTGCTGCGAACATCGGCAAGTTCGCTTTCAAGGGCTGTGATCTCGGCCTGTACCGCCACAATATCGATCTCAACTTCTTCTTCGAAGGTGTCGACGTAACGCGGGATATTCAGGTTAAAGTCGTTCTCTTTGATCTCGTCAAAAGTGGCTAAATGGGCGTATTTTTCTACCTCTTCACGGGCGGTTACCGCCGCAACAATTTTGTCCAGGTGTTCATCCAGCAGGATGTTTTGGTTTTTCCCTGCTTGGTAATGGTCTTTACCGCTGGCATCGACAAATAGCACGTCTTTGCGGTGTTCATTGGCACCGCCTTTTTCACGCGAGCGGTCAAATATCAGGATTGCCACTGGAATGCCAGTACTTGGGAACAAGTTACCGGGCAAGCCGATCACGGCATCCAGTAGGTTTTCTTCAATCAGTTGTTGACGAATACGGCCTTCGGCTGCGCCTCTAAATAGGACACCATGAGGCACCACTACGGCAATGCGGCCTTCTTTTTCAACGGCGGCTTCGACCATGTGGCTGATAAAGGCAAAGTCGGCTTTTGATTTAGGCGGTAGCCCGCGCCAGTAGCGGTTGTATCTGTCAGATTCAACGTCTTCTGAACCCCATTTGTCGAGTGAAAACGGTGGGTTGGCAACCACGTTATCAAACTTCATCAGTCTGTCATTTTCCACCAACGCTGGAGAGGTAAGGGTGTTACACCACTCGATACGAGCAGAATCTGAGCCGTGCAAGAACATATTCATACGCGCAAGCGCCCAGGTACTGCCGTTGACTTCCATGCCGTAGAGTGAGTAATTGCGGTCGCCCACTTGGCGTGCGGCTTCAATCAATAAACCGGCTGAGCCACAGGCAGGGTCACAAATACGCGCCCCCGATTTTGGTGCGGACAGACGGGCTACTAGCTCAGAGACTTTATGGGGGGTGTAGAATTCACCGGCTTTTTTACCTGCATCGGAACCAAAGCGCTCAATAAGGTAGATGTAGGTATTACCAATCACATCTTCAGACACGCGCGACGGGCTCATGTCGAGTGCGGGCTTGTTGAAGTCGTCCAGCAAGGTTTTTAGGCGGCGGTTGCGGTCTTTGGTTTTACCCAAATTGGCTTCGCTGTTGAAGTCGATGTTACGGAACACACCTTCTAACTTGGCTTTGTTCGCGGTTTCAATATGCTCTAAAACAATGTTGATCAGCTCGCCAATGTTGGGTTCGTTTTTACGCTCTAACAATGAATAGTAGTTGGCCAAAAAGGTGTCGGTAACAACGGTTTTCTTCTCTTTGGTTGCTTTGTCTTCTACTTCTTCTGTGAGTTCTACTATTGGCAGTACAAAACGCTCGCGCTCAAGCTTACGTCTGATACGGACATCGTCGTCACCGTACTGCTTTTTATATTCTGCGTAGTGATCATTCCACACATCGGAGATGTATTTTACGAACAGCATTACTAGGATGTAGTCTTTGTATTGCGCAGGGTCTACCGCGCCACGGAAAGTATCGCATGCAGCCCATGCTGCATTGTTGATGTCTTTTTGTTGAATCTTGTCGTTCATATCATTAGTCATATAAATTCCTCAAATTTGGTCAGTGTCTATAAGGCGGGGCAGGCTATACCGATAGCGCCCCGCTGGCTGTAAGTTAAAAGGTTAAGAATCGAGTACGGCTGATTGAGTCCAGGTAATTGACCGCCCAAATGGAGGGTAAATCGATGTACTGTCCTTTATGGTGTACCGTGCAATGACGTCACCTTGCTCGTTTAGCTCTTCACATTCGTATGTATCAGTATCTTGGCCCTTTCTTTGCGACCACTGGCTACTTACGATGTTGAGGGTATGCGATTCAGGTACACCTATTTTCTTTTTGTATTCATCACTCATAAGGGCTCCTATCCTTTAATGTCTTTTGGGTCGTTACCGTGGCTATCTTTGCGTTGTATCTGGCCGTCTTTGCCATGTACAACAAGCTCAGAACCTTCGCGCTTGCTTTGCTCGCGCGCCGTAGCTTCGGCCTCTCGTTTGGTGCTGTGTACGCTTGAAGCGCGTTCGGCACCGCCTTTTTTGTTCGCCCATCCATCAGGATGTGGTACGACATGTCGGGTATTGCCCTTGCTTGATGATGTATTCTTTGCCATAATTTCGGCTCCTGTTTTTTGAAATGAAACGTGGATTAAAGTTTTGCTAAAAGTGTTGCAGCACTTTTGGTTCGTTTAAGCCCAGTAGCTTTGTCTACTGGGTATTCATTGCTAAATTCATTAATATTGCGTCAGTTAACACCTCCTTTTTCTTTGCTAATGCATTCATTAGCTTCTGTTCGTTGATGGATAATTGGTAAATCTCAATGATCTTTTTCTGCACATCGAGACTAGGGACTACTATCTCCAGATCCTCAAGTGCAGGTTTGCCAATCATTCTTACCGATGTTCCTGTTGCCTTACTTTGTAATGCTGCTTGTGAAGTCGGTTGATTAATAAACCAGCATAAATACGCTGGCATAACCGAATCACTCTCAACTCGAATTCGCAACAGTGGCGCAGCGATAACAGCATCGCTCAACTCTTGGTCAATCAATGCTGCCGTATTAGTTTGACCCCTAGAGCGAAAGGCTAAGTCGTTATGTTTAACTCTGTGATGATCCTTTAAGTCCTGCATAGCAATCTGCACTAGCTCTTGGGCATTAACTCGGTTATCTTCAGTAAGATCCTTCATCTGAATAACAGAGATATTTCCATTAGCGTCTGGCTCAAGCTTTGACCTAAAAGAGTGTCCCATCTGTACAGAGGCAATTTTTTTCAAATTAACTTTCATTGTTACCTCAAATGCGTTGTAATGGCGTTTCTGCAACTTGTGAGTAAGTTTAAGCTGAGATTCTCAAGTTGTCAAATGTTTATTTTGCAAAAACGTCGTTACTGTAAAATTGTTTTTCGTGTGGCGTTTGGAAATGCTTGAATTGACCGGATACCTGGCTGTAATGAGAGGGATGAGTGGTCGTTGCCTGGTACCGACATTTATGTCGGTACCAGGTATCTTGCTGATAAAAAAGAGTTAAATATTAAGAGACATATAATCAAGCTGGTAGAGCTGTACAAGACGAAACCATCTGGAAATTCCGAATAGTTCAAAGTGAAGCCTGAGTAAAACCTAACAGAGACCGCTCTAGCCAAAAATATCGAGCTATTTGGCGCTTTTGATATTAAAATCGCGTCAACAACACCCCTCCCGCTACCCGTTAGATCAGCGCCCCGCGAGGGGTTACTCGTTTTTAAGGCTTCTAATTTTTGCTACCGTAATCAGTTACGGCACCAAAATTAGCTTCCAACCACACATCATTCTCTGGCCCACAAAGGTGGTGCAGCAGCGCTAGGTTGATCTGGTGGCTGATCACGTTGCCGTTTCGTTTTTGGCTTTCTTTTTTCAAACCTCTCAGTAATAACCCTGTGCATGATTTTCCTATTTGCTCCGGCGTACTGGGCAGGCAAAAGGCGCGGTTTTGCTGTTTGGGGTGCAAGGTAGCGCGCTTTCCTGTTTTAGATAAAGGCGAAATGCACCAAAAGATACAGGCGTTGGCGGGCGTGTTTGCGAGCAATTTGTTGGTTTGGCTCGTGCCATCCTCATATATCGGTAACAAATGTGCTGGTAACAAAACTAACCCGCCTTGCGCGTGGCCTTCAACCTCAGGTAAAGGCAGCCAATACAAGTTTGGCCATTGCTCATGGCTCTGCCATTTTTCTACGATCACTTGTGCGCCAATACTATTCAGCCATTGGTGAATCGGGCAGCCTGGGTGTGCTTGTTTAACGCGTTGTAACTGAAAAGTCAGCCAGCGGGTTAAGCGTTCGGCGGCATTATCGCACTGGCTTAATGCTGGGTAGAGGGTAAATGCGCTATGCCCAACCAGTAAAGCGACCACCTGCTGTATCCATTCTCTATCCCAATCGTTAGCACTTGCCCATAACACGTCACTTATCACCTTGTTGGTTTTTCATGCCATCTATTTTCAGTCGTCGGGTGCAGACACGGTGGTGAAATAGATGAAAGAAATGACCATCAAACTAACCAGTCAAATCGGTTTTTTATGATGACCTGTGCGCGGAACTGTTTGATATACATAGTCCAATACGGTGCTGTTTGGCGGCATTCAACTAATGCAAAAAAATCGAGACGCCAAACGATCGTTTGCATTCTGGGTTTAAAAAATCAAACGGTTTGTACTTTGATGCCGAGGTTGGTTTAGGGTACAAAAAGTGCCAAACCTTGCTTTGATCCAGTAATGGCAAGGCCTACCAGCGTTGGATTTCAATCGAGAAGCCAAACAGTAAATGGGCTAATTTCCCTGTTTGGCGTTTCGATCCAAAAGCCAAACGGATAGTGGTTTTGGCGTATGGGTATAAAGGCATGGGGAAGTGTTTAATGAAGTGCTGCTGTTTATTTTGGCTTGGTATTTGATGAAGAGATGTCTTCCAGCTTTAATGAAGGTTGCTTGTCACGGTTACCCTCAAAGTATTCAAGGGCGTACCCCATTGTCTTGTAGCTTTTCTCGCGTTTTTTAAACATGCGTTGCAGCATAGGGAGGGCGCAGTCCACATAGTCGTGAATGGTGACTTGTGTTTTTCCTTCCGATTCACGATGAATACGACCGGCATATTGAGCCAATGTGCCTTTCCATGCGATGGGCATGGCCAAAAGCAAGGTATCCAGTCTTGGCAGGTCAAACCCTTCGCCCACATATTTTCCTGTTGCGACGACGACTTGAGCCGATTGCAGATGATTGTCAGCGTTCTTGCGTTCCGCAGCTTTCATGGCGCCTTTGAGTACGACAGTGCTCATACCCATCTCGGTAAGTCGTGAGTGTATGTACTCTGCGTGCTCTCTACGCTCTGTAAGGACTAACGGGTGTCCGCCATTTTGAACACACTGAGAGGCGTCTGAGACAATTTTTGACGTGCGCTGCTCATTATCGACGAGCCAGCGGTAGGCATCGCTTATTTTTGGGCGCTCATCTGTTTTTATTAGCTCAGCTGGCGGTATATCGTAGAGCTGATGAATCATCACGGTTTGAGTAAATTGCTCATCAGGGCTTTGTTTCACTTTGCAGCGAATGGGCCCTGCCGCCATAAAAATGATTTTTTGATGACCATCTTGTCGTTCTGGTGTTGCTGTTAGGCCCAATACATACTTTGCTCTTACCTCGTTGAGTACCATTTCAAACCTTGGCGCAGATAGATGGTGGCATTCATCAACAATAATGTGGCCGTAGTCTTGGATGAGAGGCGTGATGGAATTGTCTTTTTTATTGACCAAGCTTTGGTAGGTGGCAATGTCGATAATGCCACTCGGCTTTCTTTTGCCTCCGCCTATACTGCCAATGGTTACTTCGGGTAGGAACGTGCGTAATCGCTCTTGCCATTGTTCGAGCAGTTGTCGGCTATGAACCAGTATTAGGGTATTTACTTTGCGTTTTACGATCATGCCAATGGCAGTAACCGTTTTTCCAAATGCAGTCGGCGCATGCAAAATACCGAAGTCGTGTTTAGTTATTGCGGCCACTGCGTCACGCTGGTTTTTTCGCAAAGTGAACTCAGGGGTAAGTTTTAATAATGGTTTGCCGGTTTCACGCTTATCGTCAAACAGTGGCGAAATATTGTGCTCTTGTAGCAAAGCAATCGCGTCATCGAGACAGCCACGCGGTAGTGCTAGGTAACCGTTTTCAATACGAGCACAGGAAATAAACCTTGGAATGCCATGAGTTGAAAAGCGCAACGCTTGTGTTTTAAAAAACACAGGATTAGAAAAACTCGCTAATCGCTTTAGTCCTGCCAGTAGTGGTCCAGGTAACTCGCTCATCAAAAAGTAGATATGGTTGGCCAAGGTAATGGTCACGTTTTTCGGCAAAGACTCTAATTTTATTGGTGCGGCTTTGGTTGTGATTTCCCAAGGTGGGCGGTTATCTGTTAGCCCTTGTTCGGACAGTAATAGGGTGTTGGGTGAAATAGTTGTTATGAGTTGATCAATACTCGATTGCGTGAGCGTTTTAAGATCTGCAAGGTGCCGCCATTGATCGTCAATCGCATTCAGGTCACTGTCAACAAAGCAACTGCGGCCTGAAAGGCGGGCCTCCTTTTGAAGTGGTAGCGCAATGAGATTGCCAAACCCGCCTTCCGGAAGGACATCTTGGTTAGGAAAGAGCCTGTCATAGGAGTCAAACGATAGATTTGGAAATATTTCCATGGCTTTATCAAGTAAAGCGAAACCCAGTGCCCGAGCTTGGTTCGCTGGGATATTGGTTTCAAAAAAGATCCATAAGTGCGCCCCGTTGCCAGAACGCGAGATTTCTATCGCGTGGGGAATATCAAACGCTTGGCACGCTTTAGACATTGCTTTGACTTCTTCTTGCCAACAGCCTTTGTCAAAATCGGCGGCTAACAAATAGCACGAATTATCTCTCAGTAAGGGATACAGCCCCACCACTTGTTGACCGGCAAGGTGCCTGTAAATAATGTGCTCGTTTAATTCGCTAAACTTTCGGTGTGAACAGTCTTGGCATTTAATGCGGGGCTTGTTGCATAGTCCGCTTACCCACTCATTATCACAGGCTACGGAATAGCCACTGCGGCCCTGTTGGTTTTGCCAACGATTGGCAAAGATATCCTCTCTTCCACGAAATCGTTGTCTGAATAGGGCGACTTTTTGTGCTGGCGTGAATGTCTGTACTGAACGCTCGTTTTGAGCGCTACGCAAGGCTTCTCTTAATGCGAGAAGCTGCTGCTTTTCGTTTTCAAGCTCAGCTAGCCTGTTATCAATAGCAGAAATGTTTGGGTAGTGAGCGTCATTCATGACAACATAATTTTTATGCGCAGCGCTATGAAGCGCGAACTTGCGGCGGTTTGATGAGCGACTCTGCTGGAATACCTAGCCCTTCATGAAGTTTCCAAATCATTTTTAGCGTGAGTGATCGCTTATGGTTTAGGATTTCATAAACACGATTGCTTTTACCTATCATGGGTTCAAGATCTTTAACGGTTAAGCCTTTGCGCTCCATCTCAAACTTTATTGCCTCAACAGGGTCTGGCAAATCCATTGGAAAATGCTTTGCTTCGTAGGCCTCGACTAACGTAACCAAAATGTCCAGCTTTTCGCCTTCAATGGTATCTGGCTCCGCCATCATTAGGTTTTCGATGTCGTTTAATGCCGCGCGGTAGTCGGCATCTGTTTTAATAGGTCTGATGTCCATTATATTTACCTCTTGTTACTACCTTTTGGCTTTAAATCGTTTGCACATCAATTTTTTATTCGGCTCGTCCATGAGCCTTACCCTTCGGGCTCGCGTTGCTCATGAAAATTCGTTCCCGACGAATTTTTCGTATTGTGCATGGTTGCCGATAAAACGTATGTAAACCACCTTGTAGGCATAATTGATCCAAACAACTAACCGGTATTTATTACCGGCAATGTTAAACACGACACGCCCATCTTTGAGGATGCTGGCATTTCTAAAGTCCTGTTTCACATCCGACGGTGATCCCCAATCAGCATTTAATGCATGCCTATACCACGCTAACGTTGGCTCTTTCGCGTCAATGTATTCTGGGCTGTCTTCCCAAAATGTTTTTAAGGTTGATAGTGCGATAATTCTCATAAACAGATGTTAGTCCCATATTGGGACTTTTGCAAGTTTGGCATTTTGATGCGGTTAGGAGTTCTTACCGCATCCCCAATTGCCCCATTCCTTGGGGCGGTTCAAATCCCTCTTATTCACCCTCTAAAGCTCGGCATATCAAGTGTTGCCCCATTGTCCCAACTGCCCACGGTAAGTGAGCAAATGGCTTGCTAGTTTCGCCTGATGGGCCTTTTCGGCATGCGGCTGCGTTTGCCATCGAAGAAGGCCAATACTCTGAACCAATAGAGAGATTCTTCATAACCTAGGCTGTACGTTGGGCGTGCAGGCGAGATGAGCCCCAGTTTGCGTCCTAGGCTGACAATCACGTAGAACGTGAGTTTTAGCGTCAGCCAAGGAGCGAGTACCACGAGTACCATCAGGCAATACCGAGTAAGTGCGTAGCCTATACCATAAGGCTGTTCGAGTAAGGCAATGCCAATACACCAACCAAGGCCTGCCAGCATGGCTATTGGAAAGGTAATGGAGGCGAGTCGCATCATCAGTTGCATGTTAACGCCCTCCTGTGTTGTGCTGTGAAGGGTGCTCAAAGTTCACCAGTGGTTCGATCACATCAGCCACTGTTTGATGGGCAATACGGCGCTCTTCAAAGTAGTCGTGGCGGTCGTAGATGCCCTCAACGCCTTTTAGCTTATGGTTAAGACAGCGTTCGGCCACGTTGCCTGCGATGCCTAAAGAGGCGGCAAGGCTGCGAAAGGTGCGGCGTAAATCGTGTACGGTGAAGTGTTCAAGCTTGCCCATTTTATTGGGTGGTTGCTTTTTCCGGCCTGGTTCTCGACCAAAGAGTTTAGAAATGGCACGGTTCAGCGTATCTGGCCCCATATGCGGACGATGGCTTGCTCGTCTGGCTGGAAAAACATAAGGCGAGCCACAAGCGCGGATTTGCAGCTCGTTAAACCAAGCAATGGCTTGGCGCGGTAAAGGGATGCTAATTGGCACGCCAGTTTTACTGCGTTCTTTGGGTAGGTCCCATACGCCTGTGGTTAAATCCATTTCACGCCACATGGCTTCGCACAATTCGCTTTTGCGCACGCCCAATACCAAGAACAGGCAGCAAGTGAGGTAGTTGTCGCGGCCAAAGCTATTGATATGGGTATGAAATACGCTAAAGGCGTAGTGAATTTCCTCTTTGCTGAGCATCCTGTCTTTACTGGACTCCACGCCACCGGCATCGTCTACGGTAAATGCTGCGGCTGGGTTGTTCAGCGTTAAGTCGAGCTTTATCGCATGCCGAAACAGCTGCTTCATGTACATCAAGGTATCGTTGGCAATGGTAGGGCGGTTACTTTCTCGAATGCGCTCTAGCACCTCCCGCACGTCACGTGCAGTCACCTCAGCAATACACTTAATGCCAATGACTGGGCTTATGTCTTTGGTGTAAACCCGATACGGAATCTTGGGATGCTTAAGTCGTCTACTCAGATCGGTTCGATACCAGTCATGAAACAGTTGATCCACGGTTTCAATGTCAGGTAACTCGATTTTCTGTTTTTCCAGAAGAGGATCTATGCCGTCACGTACTTCCTTTCGAAAGTATGCAGCGGCAATTCTGGCGTCTGCCAACGACATTAAAGGAAATTGCCCCAAGGTTGCTTCTCGTCTTCCTTTGGCTGTGGTGTAGCGGATCATCCAGTAAGGCGAGCCTTGTTTGCGAACGCAAAAGTATAGACCTTCACCATCTGAATATTTTTTTGGGTCGGCTTTGCTGTATGCAATAACCTGTTTTGCTGTGAGTTTTCCCATGTTTACTCCATAGTTGCTGAAATAATGGAGGGGGCAATAATGGCTGCCCACCACCGATTTGCTTATTGAATCAGCAGCTAACCTGTTGTGGTGGCGAGTTAAATGCGAAAATTGGGTAACTTACTGCCCACCAATTTGCTCACCGCAAAATGCTTATTGAGCAAAAATGAGGGGACTGCCCACCATTCTGCCCACCACTAAACAGGTAGTTGGTAACGGACATCTGCAAACCGATTTGGACGGGGAAAATAAAAAAGCCCTGTATTTACAAGCAAATAACAGGGCTTCTAAGACATTCTTGGACGGGTAAAAAAACTATTCGATATTTTGGATCTGCTCACGCATTTGCTCTATCAATACTTTTAGCTCAACTGCAGCATTGGTGATGTCGCTGTTGATTGATTTAGAGGCTAGGGTATTTGCTTCACGGTTAAACTCTTGCATCATAAAATCTAAACGACGACCACAAGCGCCACCTTTATTCAAAATTTTGCGTGTTTCTTTAACGTGCGACTTTAAACGATCAAGCTCTTCTGCTACATCCTGCTTTTGTGCAAGGTAAATCAGTTCTTGTTCAAGGCGTGACTCATCAATATTTGTTGTTAAATCTTCAAGTTTTTGTACTAACTTTTCACGTTGCCATTTAGTAATTTCTGGCATGTGTGCTTCAACAATATCAACTTGTTCTAAAATGGCGGTTAATCGTGTAGCTATCATTTCTTCAAGGTTTGCACCTTCATCACCACGTGCAGATTTAAAGTCTTCAATTACTTGGTCAAGGCCAGTAATGAGTGCCGTATTTACACTATCCATATCAACTTCTTGCGCTTCCATAACGCCAGGCCAACGTAAAATATCAACAGGATTAATATCACCATTGCTTTGTTGTTGAACCCACTTAGCACTGTTAATTAATTGCTCAGCAAGAGATTGATTAATTGATAGTTCACCCACATGTGCAGGGTTTGCTACAAACTTTAAGAAAACTTCGACCTTACCACGCTGTAAGTGCTTACGCAGACGCTCGCGGATAACGGGTTCCATGCCACGAAATTGCTCTGGTGCACGAATAAAGGTTTCAAGATAACGTTGGTTCACTGAGCGAACTTCCCACGTGCCAGTGCCCCATTCGCCTTTTATTTCGCGACGCGCATAAGCTGTCATACTGTGGATCATGGATGTTTTCCTACATTTTTAAATAAAATATTACGATTATTATACCGTAACACTGCTCAAGCTCTAAAGAAAATTTAACACTGCTGAGTGTTTTTTAAACACACTTTAATATAAATCAACATGGCATCTATATTCACATCAACATATAATGTGGCAAATTCAGAATTAAGGGGATCGTCAATGCGTCCAAGCGAAAGAACACCTAATCAAATTAGACCGGTTACGTTTACACGTAATTACACTTTGCATGCTGAAGGTTCAGTATTGGTAGAGTTTGGCAACACTAAGGTACTTTGTACTGCGACAGTTGAGGCTGGCGTACCACGCTTTATGAAAGGTCAAGGTAAAGGTTGGGTAAACGCAGAATATGGCATGTTACCGCGCGCAACACACACACGTAATAGTCGTGAAGCAACGCGAGGTAAACAAGGCGGTCGTACAATGGAAATACAGCGCCTGATTGCTCGCTCTTTACGTGCAGCAATTGATCTAAAAGCACTCGGTGAAAACACAATTACTATTGATTGTGATGTAATCCAAGCTGATGGTGGTACGCGTACAGCGTCTATAAGTGGTGCGTGCGTTGCGCTTGTTGATGCACTAACGTATATGCGTGCAAAAGGGATGATTAACTCAAACCCACTTAAACATATGATCGCTGCTATTTCTGTTGGTATATATAAAGGCCAAGCGATTAGCGATTTAGAATACCTAGAAGATTCTGACGCTGAAACTGACATGAATGTAATTTTAACTGAAACCGGTAAAATTATTGAGGTACAAGGAACCGCTGAGGGTGAACCTTTCTCGTTTGACGAACTTGATGAACTACTTACACTCGCTAAGCATTCAATTCGTGAAATTATTGATGTACAAAAGCAAGCACTAGCATAAATAGGTAACTGGCAATGAAAGAATATCAAAAAGAGTTTATTGAGTTTGCTTTAGAAAAGCAGGTATTAAAGTTTGGCGAGTTTACTTTAAAGTCTGGCCGTACTAGTCCTTACTTCTTTAATGCGGGTTTGTTTAATACAGGTCGTGATTTGGCGCGCTTAGGTCGCTTTTATGCGGCGGCACTTGAAGATGCAGCAATTGAATATGATGTACTATTTGGCCCTGCTTATAAAGGTATTCCAATTGCAACAACAACCGCAGTTGCTTTAGCTGATCATTATAATAAAGATGTACCTTATTGTTTTAACCGTAAAGAGAAAAAAGCACACGGTGAAGGTGGTAGCTTAGTTGGATCTGAGCTTAAAGGTAAGATCATGTTGGTTGATGATGTGATCACCGCCGGTACAGCTATTCGCGAGTCAATGGAAATTATTGCTGAAAATGGCGCAGATTTAAGTGGTGTTTTAATTGCACTTGATCGTCAAGAAAAAGGTAAAGCAGAGCTTTCTGCTATACAAGAAGTAGAACGTGACTTTGATACTCAAGTTACTTCTATCGTTAAATTGGCTGATTTAATTAGTTACCTTGAGATCCAAGGTACCATGGATGAGCATTTAGCGGCGGTAAAAGCTTACCGAGATCAATACGGTGTAGCATAAATAGTAGCCTCGCGAATGCGGGGCTTTATTTTGCCTAAAATTGAGTAACAGCAACTCCTACTTATATTAAAGCTTTGCTAATACATATAAACAAAAGCCACCTTCAGGTAGACACTATTAATAGCCGTGATTTTATTAATACTGTGGCATAGCTCTTACCTACTTCAATTCCCCGTAGTAACATTAACAGTATGCTAGCTGCAGCGTATTATTTTCCGAGCTTTGTCATATATGGGATCTATTCGGGTAGATTATTGCTAGTGATCATTATGATCATCTTAGTTGCGAGTGTTTTAATAAAGCTTATTCAAGTTGATACAACGGTTAAAGGCTTAAATTACGCGTTTATTGTTAATAAGTTGATAGTTATGTTGTGTTTTTAGCACCTATCGTTCAAATATCCAA
>NZ_BADU01000065.1:0-70206 GCF_000239875.1 Pseudoalteromonas sp. BSi20311
CCAGTTGAGGATGTATTGTTGAAAGTTCCAGTAACACTGGCATTAAGCACTTATGACCAAAACCAACAGGCGCTGCGATACGAACACGCCCTTGTAATTCATTACCCGAGTTAGGGGCGCTTGTTTGAAACAATTCATCTACAGCGCGCAGGCGTTCTTTTGCTATCAAAGCAAATTTTTCTCCAACTAGGGTCACTTGTATGTGTCGAGTATTTCGATGAAATAAAAGCTCCCCTTGCAATCGCTCTAACTCCTTCACTGCTCGCGTCACTGCCTGAGGAGAAATTCCCAGACGGTTAGCCGCTTCTTTAAAGCTGCTAGACTCAGCAGCAGTACAAAATATCCGGAGCATTTCCAATCTGTTAAGCATCACAGTCACATTCAGGTTTGAAATGAATACATAAATATTATTCCAAAATATGGAATTGTGAAATTAAAATATTTCCATTTATTGATTTTTGAAGGTAAGAGATACTTTGCTTGTTATTTAGACAACGTCATTCAACTGATTTGAGGATATTAACTATGAGTAGTGTTTTAGCAAACAACATCAGCGGTAAGGTCGTTGTTATCACTGGTGGTAGCAGCGGTTTAGGCGAGACCACAGCAAGACATTTAGCCAGTCTTGGCGCATCTGTTGTTTTGGGTGCCCGACGCATCGACAAGCTTGAAGCTATTGCTGCTGACATACGCACAGCGGGTGGAAAAGTTGCGGTTCAAGCGACAGATGTGACTAGCCAGGACGAAGTGAAGGCCCTTGTAAATCTTGCACAAGAGCGCTTCGGTAAAGTTGATGTGGTTATCAATAATGCAGGGTTAATGGCGATTGCACCGTTAGCTGAGACTCGAGTTGACGAATGGGATCGCATGATTGACATCAACGTTAAAGGTCTGCTGTATGGAGTAGCCGCAGCGCTTCCGATCTTTCAGGCTCAGGGAACAGGCCACTTTATCAATATTTCTTCCGTAGCGGGTATCAAAGTATTCAGTCCCGGCGGCACGGTTTACAGCGGAACCAAATTCGCTGTTCGCGCTATTGCCGAAGGCTTACGCCATGAAGTTGGGGGTAAAATTCGTTCAACAATCATTTCACCGGGGGCAATCGAATCTGAATTAAAACATGGAAGTTCAGATACTCAGGGTGCAGCCTTTGTAAAAGATTTTTATCAGCAAAATGAAATTCCATCTGAATCTGTTGCTCGTGCTATCGCATACGCAATTGAGCAGCCTGCGGATGTGGATATCAACGAGATTGTTCTGCGCCCAACTGTTCAAGAGTTTTAATTCGTTTAATAAAAGACCGATTAACCAGCGGGTGATTTAACCACCCGCTGAATATTCAGTTTGTGAGGTTATTGATGACAACGTTAAACAGACAAATGCGTGCTTTGGTATTAGATAGCTATGAAGAGGGTACAGTATTCCGGGATGCCCTGATTAACTTACCCTCTCCATCAGCAGGTCAGGTGCAAGTAAAAATATTTGCAAGTGGAGTCAATCCTATTGATTACAAGATCCGCCAAGGTATCGCTCCTTATGCCATGCCGGAATTACCCGCAGTACTTGGCACCGATTTAGCTGGAGAAATTGTTGCTATCGGCGACGGCGTCACCGACTTTTCAGTAGGCGATGAAGTTTATGGTCTGACTGGCGGAGTGCGAGGATTGCAAGGATCATTGGCTGAATATGCCAACGTAGATGCTGAGTTACTTGCTCTCAAACCGAAAAAATTGTCCATGCGTGAAGCTGCGGCTTTACCTCTGGTTGCACTTACTGCTTGGGAAGGTTTGGTTGACAAGGCGAATGTTAAAGCGGGCCAGAAAATCCTTATCCAAGGTGGAGCTGGCGGAGTTGGGCATTTAGCCGTGCAAATTGCTAAGGCTTTAGGTGCCGACGTTTATGCCACTGCATCGACTGGAAAACAACAGCTGCTCAAGGCGCTTGGTGCCACGCCAATTGATTATCACACTGCAAGCCCTGCTGACTACATGGACGCATACACCCAAGGCAAAGGATTCGATATCATTTACGACACTGTCGGTGGCTCTGCACTCGATGCCTCATTAGGTATCATTGCACATTACGGCCATATTTTAAGCTGTGCTGCATTCAGCTCACATAACCTCGCACCGTCGTCAATACGTTCTGCAACATTGTCAGGGATTTTTGTGTTACACCCACAGCTCAGCGGAGAGGGACGCAAACATCATGGTGACATTCTGCGGCAAATTACGGCTCTTGTTGAAGCTGGGCAAATTAAGCCACTACTCGATCCGTTACGCTTTTCCCTAGACACGGCAATGGATGCACATAATGCCGTAGAGTTGGGGTCCATGGGTAAAGTCGTTATTGATGTAATTGCTTAAAAAGTCATTATTGAGGATGCATATGAGCCCAAGAAAACTAATTCGAACTGTTCGTTTCCATGAATTAGGTGGTCCCGAGGTATTAACTATTGACTCGCTGGCGAGTCCAAGTTTGCAGGCCACTGATGTACGTATTGCGGTCAAAGTTGTTGGGCTCAATCGTGCTGATGCCATGTTTAGGCGAGGCCGCTATATAGAAAAGGCTGCCTTCCCTTCGCGAATCGGCTATGAAGCATCCGGGATAGTCATTGAAGTCGGGGAAGAGGTAAATCATTTACGCCTTGGAGAAGAGGTTTGTATTGTCCCTCAGATGGGGCTTTCTCAGAATGGCTGCTACGCAGAAGAGATTGTCGTACCAAGTGAATATGTGGCACTCAAACCAGCAGGGCTAACCTTTGCTGATGGCGCAGCAGCTTGGATGCAGTACCTGACAGCTTATGGCGCTTTGGTCGAAATTGCTAACGTGCAAAAAGGCGATGCAGTACTGATAACCGCCGCATCGAGCAGTGTTGGATTGGCTGCGATTCAAATTGTGAATTCTCTAGGGGGTATCCCTATCGCTACAACTCAAACACGAGCTAAAAAGGCTGCTGTGCTCATGGCAGGCGCGGCCCATGTGATTGCAACTCAAGAAGAGCCGCTGCTGGATAGCTTGAGAAGCATCTTGGGAGAAAACAATTTAAAAATCGCATTTGATGCTGTCTGTGGGCCGCAGATAACTGAAATTGCTGAAGCAATGAGCCCTGAAGGAACAATAATAGTACACGGAGCATTAAGTCCCGAAACAACTCCTTTTCCCTTAAAAATAGCACTTCGTAAAAGTCTGACAGTTAGGGGGTATGTGTTTACTGAAGTTGTAAAAGACATCGAGCGCTTTCGCAGAGCAAAGCAATTTATCCACTCGGGTTTATCCGAAGGAACACTCAAGCCTGTCATTGATCGAAGCTTTAAATTTGAAGAGATAGTGGCAGCGCACCACTATCTGGAGTCAAATCAGCAGATTGGTAAAATAGTGGTCGAACTTGATTAACAGTTCGTGGCTTCCGCTAGTCTCTCAACTCAGTCAGTGACTGATAATAATTAGCGTGGGCTTTGTTGCGGAAATCGAATGAACTAAATCAGAATCTTACGATCAGATCAGGGACATTCATTCACTGACTTTGATTACATGCCGAAGCCTCGCTACAAAACCACTAACTGGCGCAAGTACAATATTTCAGGCGTGACAGATGCGGAAGTACTCCCAAATTTACTCAAACAAACACGCCGATCCATCAAGGAAATTTCGAGAGATGGCGCATACGATACAAGGGAGTGCCACAGGGCGATTAGGGTTAAGAAAGCGATACCTCTAATCCCTCCACGTGAAGGAGCCGCCTTCTGGGAAAAAGGTCATCCACGTAATCTGGCGGTTGGTTGCCAAAAGCTCTATGGTTCGAACAAAAAGTGGAAACGAAAATATGGTTACCACAGGCGTTCATTGTCGGAGACCGCTAAGTATCGCGCAAAACAACTACTAGGCGCTTCACTCACGCTTCGAAATTACAATGCACAAGTTGGGGAGACATACGCCATGATCAAAGCACTCAACAAGCTAACAGGGATAGGTATGCCCGAAACTCAGTATATCGTTTAAAATACAAACGATTTTGCTAGTATTCGCTCTCAAGTTGAATTCCGCAACAAAGCCGGTTGATTGCACGTGTTACGGAGATGCATCCCCATTATTACACGACAGTGGCTGATTTTGGTCGGGAATTTGCATGTTCAGTGGCGAGTAGCATGGCGGAATTTATTGGAAGGCTAGATAACCCAAGCAATGAGATTTGGACGATCAAACGGGACGATAAAATCCATCTGTTGCCATTGATGGTGAAGATCTTGGTCATAATCGAGCACATTTACGATGGTTCATTGCGGACGACTCTTTGAGAGGTTTCGGACTAGGTAAACAGCTTCTCAATTCTGCATTAGCTTTTGCCGATGCTCAGGGTTTCGTCCAAATCAACTTATGGACTTTCTCAGGGCTTAATGCAGCTCGATATCTTTACGAAAGTCAGGGCTTTGCATTGGTGGAAGAGAAACTAGGCTCAAAATGGGGTATAGAAGTCTTGGAGCAACGCTTCACCAGGTGCATATAAATGTGAATAAATATTTAAGGAGTCTCAATGACAGCTACAAAAGAAGAAGTTATCGCTTTCATGAAATCGGAGTTTCCACAAAGTAAATGCGTTGTGGAAGCAGTGAGCAACGGTAGAGCGACTGTATCTCATCATGTAGGTCAGGATGAATTACGTCCTGGCGGAACGGTTTCGGGGCCTGTTTTAATGAGTGTGGCTGATGTGGCACTTTATGTGGCGATACTTGGTAAAATTGGCATCGTGCCATTGGCAGTAACAACTAGCCTTAACATCAACTTCTTACGTAAGCCATCGGCAAATGAGCGAATCATTGCGGAATGTTCTCTGATAAAAGTCGGCCGTACTCTCGTGGTTGGGGAGGTTTCTCTGTACTCTGAGGGGGTGAGTGATTTAGTAGCACATGTTGTGGGTACATACTCTATACCGCCCTATACATCGAAACGAAGTGAGAATATTAAAACAATTAACTCTCTGAAAGCTTGACTCCGTTTAAAAGAAAAAAGGCAGTTATTTGAGGGGAAGATTAGTGGTTACCAATTGCCATCTTATATAAACGCCTACTTCAGGCCTGCAGCGGAGGCATTGCAGCAATTCGAGGCTAACAAACAAAGTCAGTCGGACAGCTAACGCTGTCGCTGCTTTGGGCGTAGAACGTTCGCCCCTTGTCTGAAGCGGACTTGCGCAAAAGTTATGTCCAACGTCCGCTAATCGCTCTTAGCTGCCTATTAAATGAAGTCCTAAGCTTTTATTTACGTCTTCTATTCGGCGCTCTTTGGCCTGTAATACGTTTTTTATCGCGATCTTTACGCGCTTTGTTGGTGTTTTTGCGGTTATCTTTAGGCGGCTTATTTAAGTCGGGTTCATAGCCTTCAAGCCATTGTGGGGCTAAACGCGTATCAAGCAGTACTTCAATTTCTTCAAGCAGCCATTGCTCATCTAAACTCACTAGCGACATAGCAAGGCCTTGCTCGCCAGCTCGTCCTGTACGGCCAATACGATGCACATAATCTTCAGCTATGTATGGCAATTCAAAGTTAATTACGTATTTAAGTGCCGGTATGTCTAAACCGCGCGCCGCTACATCGGTGGCCACTAATACACGCGTACTGCCTTCTTTGAAGTTATGAAGAGCTCGGTCGCGAGCTCCTTGCGATTTATCACCATGAATAGATTCGGTTTTTAAACCATCTTTACACATTTCTTTGGCAAGCTTATCGGCCATTTGTTTAGTGCGGGTGAATATAAGCACTTGGCGCCAGTTTTTCATGCCAATCATGTGCGATACCAGTTCGCGCTTTCTGTCTTCATCTACTGCGTAAATAACTTGTTCAACCTCTACAGCAGCAGAGTTGCGCTTATCAACTTCAATAAGTTCAGGGTCTTTGAGCAATTTTTTACTCAGCTCAAATACACTGTCATCAAAGGTGGCGGAAAACAGTAAGGTTTGACGATCGCCTGGGATATGACGCAGTATTCGTTTAATTTCGTCAATAAAACCCATATCAAGCATACGGTCTGCTTCATCAAATACTAACGAATCAACACTTGAAAGCACCACACTGCCCTTCACTATGTGATCAAGTAAGCGCCCTGGCGTTGCCACTATTACTTGCGCTGTTTTAAGTGCTTTGATTTGTGGGCCAATGCTTGCGCCACCATAGGCAAGTGCACCCTGAATATCACTACCAAGAGCATACTTTTCAAAGCTTGCAAATACTTGCTGAGCAAGTTCACGGGTGGGCGTTAAAATAACCACACGAGCAATGCCTGGTTCGTCTTTTTTAGAGCTGTTTAAAAGCTTATGTAATAGCGGCAAAACAAAAGCGGCTGTTTTACCGGTGCCAGTTTGAGCGCTGCCCATCACGTCTTTGCCCGCTAAAATTGGCGGTATCGTTTTGTGCTGAATGGCGGTAGGCGTAGTGTAATTATTTTGCTCTATTGCCGTTAATAGTAACGGGTCTAGGGCGAGTGATGAGAACGATGTGGCAGACATAAGCTTGGCTTTAAAATAACAAAGAACGCTATTATACCTGAGCTTAAGTAATAAAAAAGGCGCTAAATAGCGCCTAAGTAAAATGAAGTATTTAAACCGGTTTTAATGTGGCTTTACGTTCATTATAAAATGCAATTAAATCATCTACGGTGCTTTGACAGTATTCACGAATACCCGATACCACCATGTGTTTTTCACCAAAACCCACCTTTTCGCCGTTTTCTAATAAATTAAAGCGCAAGGTTATTTTGCCGCGTTTACCAGCGTATTCAAAGCTTGGCTCTGCAAACTCAAGGGTCGGTGATTTAATATCAATGTTATTAAGATTAATTATCATTGATTCATAAATAATCATAGGCCGCGCAGGATTTATCATTACCTCTTGCTTGCCCATTAAAGGAATAATTACATGCGGGAACGCAGCACCTGAGAACTCAACATAATTTTTTATTAAACTGTTTGTAAGTGTTGGGCATTTACTGGTTTTACCGTCGCGTTTAACCTTTAAAATTACTTTTTCACCATGGTTTACATCAAACTCTTCTCCAGGTTGTTCTGGAAAATTTAGCTTGGTGTTTTCATCAACCATACCGGCAAAGGTAAACTCCATTCGCTCACTAATGCCATAGCGGTCTAACACTAAAGAAAAAAGTAAGTCTCCTGGTGCGCAAAACTTTTTAGCGTCTTTATCATGAAGCGGGTTGTAGTCGTCGGCTACACATTTAGCAAAGCGACAACCTTGCTCACGAGAAATTGAAACATAATCAGCATGCTGCTGATAGTAAGGACTTAACATAGTGTGTTCACTGCTTAAACTGCTTATAACCTAGCTATACTACCAGAAAAAAAATCTTGAGAGGTCGAATCTGTTTAATAAAGGCGAAAAATGATAATTTGCAACTCGCTAATTAACTAAGTAAATTAGGCAAATACGAGTTTAAGGGATTAACTAATGAAGTATTTTTCTTTATTAATATGCGCGGTTTCATTTTTAACTGGCTGTAATAACGTTACTTACACAACCAATATCGACGACGAGGTTTTATCAGAACACGTTTCAAGCCACATTAAAAAACGTGGCCTAGAGCAGTTTTACAGTGTTCAGGACGCTCTCGATAGAGGTGCAAGCCCCCTTGGTGGAATAAAAGGCGAAAGCTGCGATGTTTCAGATGATACGCGAACATCCTCAATTAGCTATAACCGTTTGAAATCACAAGCTATAGAATCCCTTAAAAACAATGTGCTTTATTTAGGTGGCAATGCATTTACACTAGAGCAGTGCCAATCAGTATCCCGCTACAATTGTGATTTAGCCGTTATTTGTACCGGACAAGCCTATAATTATTAATAGCTCAAAATTATCTAATTGAGACTATAACGCTATGTAATTCGTTTTCTCTCATTTCCTCTATCAAACAACAAGCTGTATTTGCCAATGACTTTTTACTTTTTAGCTGCCGCTATTTTATGTGTTTTCCCGCAGTGTAAACTCACTGTATTTCGCCAACCATTATGGCAATACTTATTACTGCTAAGTGTTATTACTGCCTATTATCAACAATATATAAATTTAAACGCAGTTGCTGTTATAGCTGTTTATGTGGGATTGTTTCACTTTACGTTATTGGCAACCTCAGCGTTAAAACGTAATGTTCTAACGTCTTTATTTATAACAGCCTCACTCGGGTTAGCCTTACATTGGTTTGCGGGGTTTAATAACCTGCCTATCGTTGTTAATGAACAAGTCACCAGTAACGCAATTGCATTTACCCTGTATGCTAATTTTGATAAAGCATTTGCGGGTTTAATGCTGAGCGCTTATTTTTTTGAAAAAAATAAAACGGCAAAGCCAGTGACTATCGGCTACCCTGCTTTAATCATAATTATCACTATTTTAGCGGCGCTTATAACTGCTTTAACGTTAAACCTTGTTGAATTTGCGCCAAAAGTACCTGAATTTTGGTTACTATTTATAGCTATCAACCTACTTTTTACCTGCGTTGCAGAAGAGGCATTATTTAGGGGGGTGATACAAACTAAGCTTTCAAAACTAATAACCCCGAGCAGATTTGCATTACTGGCACCGGCTGTCAGTACTTGTGTATTTTCACTGGCACACTTTTCAGCGGGTACTCATTATATGCTTGTGACGGCCGTTGCAGGATTTGGTTATGGCTATATTTACTACAAAACAAGCCGATTAGAATGGGCCATTTTATGTCATTGGCTCGTTAACGTGTTTCATTTTTTCTTATTTACTTACCCTATGCTGGCAACTCCATCTTAAAACTACGGGTACAAAAAAGCCGCTTAAATAAAGCGGCTTTTGAATCTATATACGCGATTACGCACTTGGGTAATCGCGGTATGCGCGCTCTATTTTTTTAGCCTGCTTTTTAGAAATACCTAAATGGGCAAGCGCAACACGTAAACGTGCACGCGATAGGTCAGATCCTAAAATTTCCATTGCATCTAATACCGAGGTAGATGATGTTTTGCCGGTAATAGCCACAAATATAGGCTCTAAAAAATCTTTAATTTTAAGCTCGTGGAAGGTGGCTACTTCTTTTGCAATTGCAAAAATAGCTGGTTTTTCAAAGCTACGTAAGCCTTCTAGCTGCCATACAAAAAATTGTAATGCTTGGCGAATAACATCTTCGTCAGCTTTACCGGCTGTTAATAGCGCAGGATCGTAAGTCGGGATGCCGCCTACAAAGTGCCCTGCTAAATCAACCATGTCAGAGAGTGTATTTATACGCGTTTTAGCTTCTGGTAATACTTTAGCCAGCATGTCGCCATTAAATTTCCAGTCAACAAAACGCTGCATTAGCTCTGCATCAGTTAAGTTTTCACGGATCCACATACCGTTTAACCAGCTTAACTTGTCTACGTCGAATACTGGGCCACCTAGCGATACACGCTTCATGTCAAAGTGCTCAATCATCTCATTAAGGGTGAACTTTTCACGCTCATCAGGCATTGACCAACCCATACGGCCTAAGTAGTTAAGTACCGCTTCTGGTAAGTAACCCATTTCTTTATAGTAATTAATAGACGTTGGGTTTTTACGCTTAGACAGTTTTGATTTATCTGGATTACGCAGTAATGGTAAGTGACCTAGTACCGGTGCTTCCCAACCAAAATCTTCATATAGTTTTAATAACTTAGGCGCTGAGTTTATCCACTCTTCACCACGGAAAATATGGCTAATTTGCATATGGTGATCATCCACCACGTTAGCTAAAAAGTACGTTGGAAAACCATCCGCTTTTAATAGCACTTGCATGTCTACGTTTTCCCACGGGATCTCAATTTCGTCGCGTAGGTAATCGTTAAACTTAAAGGTACCTTCGCTTGGGATTTTCATACGTATAACGTACGGTTTACCAGCAGCTAGGTTTGCTTTAATTTCGTCTTCTGTATGGTTTAAGCCACGACCATCGTATTTAGGACGCAGACCTTCGGCCATTTGCTCTTCACGCATTTGGTCCAGCTCTTCGCTGGTTGCGAAACAGTAGAATGCTTTGCCGTCTTCAACTAACTGATGAGCGTATTTTTTATATAAATCACTGCGCTCAGATTGACGGTATGGACCAAACTCACCACCTACATCAGGACCATGATCCCACTCAAGGCCTAACCAGCGTAAGCTATCCATGATGGCTTGTTCAGATTCTGGTGTGCTGCGAACTTGGTCAGTATCTTCAATACGAAGTACAAATTCACCGCCTTGCTGTTTAGCAAAACAGTAGTTAAATAAGGCAATGTAAGCGGTGCCAAGATGCGGGTCACCAGTTGGCGACGGAGCAACACGGGTACGAATTGTCATGGTAATGTCTCTTTTAATAAGTGAGATGGTATGAAATACCAATAAATATTTTAAGCGGCTACTTTGTTTAAGTAAGCAATAATATCGTTTGATTCATAAAGCCATTTTACTTGGCCATCTTGCTCAATACGTAAACAAGGTACTTTAACTTTTCCGCCTTGCTCTAATAGCTCTTGGCGGTATTGCTCATCATTTTTTGCATCGCGTGTTTCAATTTTTAAGCCTTCACGCTTAATTGAACGGCGCACTTTTACACAAAAAGGGCATGCTTTGAATTGATAGAGCTTAAATTGTGCGGTTTGCTGATCAAGCTTAGTTTGCTCTTGCGGATCACGTTTTTTGCTACGCGGCGTAAAAACAAAATTAAAAAATAAGATGATACAACCTAAAACCCAGCGAACTAATTTCATCTTCAATACTCTTTACAACAAATTTAAGGTGCAAGATTTTAACACAAAAAAGCGCAACACTATAAGCGGATTATACGTTGCGCTATATCGTTAAAAAAGTGCTTAATTACAACACCACCATATCATCTCTGTGTAGCACTTCCACGCCGCTATCGTAATCAAGTAAATGGCTGATTTGATTAGAGTGTGCGCCTTTTATTTTATCGATTTCAAGATGACTAAAGCGAGTTAACCCCCGTGCAATAATTTGCTGGTTTACATCAATTAAGTTAATTAAATCTCCACGTTCAAACTCACCAATGGCGCGCGTAATGCCTTTAGCAAGTAAACTAGCCCCCTTAGATTGCAATGCATGCACGGCACCGGCATCAATTAAAATTTGGCCGCTACTTTTAGGCCCTGCTAATAACCATTTTTTTCGGCCATCTTTAGGGGCGGTAAGTTTTAAAAAACGGGTGCCTGGCAGTTGCTCGCTCATGCATTTTAAAATCACGTTTTCATCAGCGCCTTTGGCAATAATCACCTCAACTCCAGCTCTTCTGGCAATATCTGCTGCCTGTAGTTTGGTTGCCATACCCCCTGTGCCTAGATTTGTACCGCTGCCACCCGCAAGTTGGCGTAACTCATCATTAATATGAGTCACTTCGTCAATCAAGGTGGCGTTAATGTCGGTGCGCGGATCGCTGGTAAATAACCCTTGTTGGTCGGTCAGTAGCAGTAATTTGTCGGCATTGGCTAAAATAGCCACTAATGCCGACAAGTTATCGTTGTCACCTACTTTTATTTCGCTAGTAGCAACCGCGTCGTTTTCATTAATGATCGGCACTACATCATAATTTAATAAGGCATTGAGGGTATCGCGGGCATTTAAATAACGCTCTCTGTCGTCAACATCCGCGCGCGTTAGTAGCATTTGCCCCACGTTAACACCATACAACGCAAATAAACTTTGCCAAATATGAATGAGTTGCCCCTGTCCAATGGCGGCCAACATTTGTTTGTCTATTAATGTGCGCCCACAGGGTTTTAATAGCTGTTCGCGACCTGCGGCAACCGCACCGCTTGATACTAAAATAACGTGATGACCTTGCTTTTTTAGCTCACTGCATTGGCGAACAAGTTCCACCATATGTGCTTTGTCTAACTTATCGGTACCGCCAGTGAGTACGCTTGTACCTAGCTTTACAACTACGACCTGATCCCTTTGCATGTTTTTTACTTAGCGCAATAAATGATGCATTTATTTATACCAGTTCGGTATTTTTGAACAAGTAAAAAATATTCAATCACCCCCTCTGCATGCTAGGATCGCACTATATTCAACCGATTAAATTACACCTTATGCCTGCCAGTTTATGTTTAATTATTGCCACCTTTTTGTGGGGTAGCTCCTTTATTGCACTTAAATATGCGATTGCGATTTATGACCCTGCCTTGGTGATATTTTTACGTATGCTCACCACTTTACTGATTTCGTTATGTTTATGGCGTTACGTAATTCGCTTTGAATATTTAAAAGGCGATTGGAAGTATTTATTAGGTATGTCGCTGGCAGAGCCTTGCTTGTACTTTTTATTTGAAGGCCACGCAATGGAGTACACCTCAGCCTCTCAGGCGGGGGTTATTGTGTCTTGCTTACCTATTATTGTGGCATTTTTAGCGTTTTTCATGCTCAAAGAGCATATTAGTAAAGCTATTGTGGTGGGTTTTACGCTGTGTATTGGCGGCAGTATTTTATTGACCTTGCTCTCACCCAGCTCAAGCCAAGCCCCAAACCCATTACTGGGGAATTTTTTAGAATTAATGGCCATGGTGTGCGCGGCATTTTATACCGTGTGTATAAAACATTTAGCTAACCGCTATTCCCCTCTCACATTAATTGCTCTGCAAGGCGTGAGTGGTAGTTTGTTTTTTGCTCCGTTTTTATTATTTATTGACCTACCAAGCGAAAACCAACACGATTTAACCGCACTAATGAGCATTTTGTACTTAGGCTCTTGTGTTACTTTGGGTGGGTACGGCATGTACAACTACGCGATTAGTAAAGTGTCGGTGTTAACCGCAGCAGCTTATTCTAATTTAATCCCAATTTTCACTTTAATTTTGTCAGCCATTATTCTTAACGAAGTACTGACACTTGGCCAGTGGATCAGCATATTTGTGGTGTTTATAGGCGTAATGATAAGCCAACGCCATCAAGAACTAGTGGTCGATATTCCTAACGCTACCTCGGGTGAGGATATTTCAGCCGACACTAACCATCTTAAATCGGTACCCGAGGCCAGCGAATCAAAAGGGTAACAGGTCAGTAAATACAGCCCTGCTTGATGCAAAAAATCGGTGTTGTACTGATTAATCACCTCAACGTGTGTTACTGAATAATGCTGCACTTTGCCATTTTTAAGTTGTAGAGAAAATTGCTCCCCCACTTTAGCGTTTTTTAAAAACGCAAAGTGGGTATCGTTGTGGCCAGCAATAAGTGCTCCTTGCGAATTACCAACATCAGCCCCACCTAATTCCCCCGCAGCTAAAAAATGACTGGGCGCAAACGCTAAATTTCTACCACTTGCGCCATCGAGCACGGTTAGTCGTTTATTATGCTTTGGCCATATTATTTGTGCCACTGGGTAACTATCAGCATAAAACCACGGCTTAATTTTTTTATTGGGCGATTTAAGGGTCGTTTGCCAAGCTTGCTCTATTAACACTTGTGCAAGCCACGCCTTTGCCTGCATGTATACACCATGGCCAAACAAGCTCAGCCCCAAGGCTAGTAAACCTATGCTTAGCCACTTTTTCATTTACAGCGCCTCACTAACAAAAGACCACCTAGAAGCAATAATACTCCAAACACAATATGCACTTTGCTTTGCCCATCAGTTTGCGGCAAGCGCATGGTCATTCCTTGTGGCATAGCATTAGCCACTTGTGTGCTTTGTTTAGCAACTTCTTTTATGGTCGTCTCTTCTATAGCAATAAACGCAGTAAATAGGCTAAGTAATTGATGCTCAAGCGCGAGCTGCTGCACTTGCTGTTTTACAACACTTTGTTGGTTGTATAACAATAACGACTTTATTTTTTGACGTGCCCAAAGCTTATCAATTCCAGTGGCCTTTGAACTTGCTTGCGGATTAAGCTTAACCTTAAACTCCCCATGCGCCGTTTGCCCCGTAAAAGTAATTGCATCGGTATTATCTAATTTAATGGCCACCATAATGGGCTCAGCAAAATATAGGTCAGGCAAAGGTGAGGGCCAAAAATCTAAGCTGTCTCCATTTGTATTTGTCAACGCCAAATTAGTCATAGCCGGGTGAGCAAGTTTATCAAACAACTGCTGCATTTTCGGCTGCACATCATGAGCACTGCTTATAAAGGTGTAAGTTCCCTTGCCTATATCAGCGGCACGACGCATAAAATAACGGTTAGGCGCACTACCAATGCCCACAGTAAATAAACGGCTATCACCTAAGGTGTGCGCAATATGTTTAAATAATTGATCTTCGTTACTTACGCTACCATCGGTTAAAAATACAACTTGGCGTACAAACCCTTCAAATTGCATCCCATCGAGTACTGCATCAAGTGCGCCTTTTATTTCAGTTCCGCCATCGGCTTGTAAGTTATAAATAAAACGCTCTGCGCGACGTAAATTAAAGTCACTGGCAATTAATGGGGTTTCACTCATAGCTGCAACCTCATTATTAAAACTGACAATATTGAAGCTATCATCACTATCTAATAATGATAATGCGTAAAACAGCGCTTTTTTAGCTTGTTCAATAGACTGCCCATGCATAGATCCCGAAGTATCAACTACAAACACCATTTCACGCGGTAAACGCTGAGATTGAGTAAAACTATCGCTTGGCGGCATTAACATTGCTAACGCATACTGCTCACCATTTTGTGCTTGCTGAGTAAAAAGTGCAGCTTGCGCTTGCGCTATTTGTAGTGGCTTAAACTCAAGTACAAAGTCTCTATTTATGGCTTGCTGTGGTTTTAGCACAATGCTGTATTGCCCAAATGCAGGGTTTTCAATATTAACTTGATGGTACTTAGCGTTTATATCAACCAATTCTAAGCCTATATCCATGTTAATTGTTAAGCTTAAATCGCTGGCATTTGCCGCCTCATTGGTTTGTTTTGTGTAAACAGGGCTTAACCAACCCTGTGGAGTGAACGAAGGTGCATTAGCGTTTTTTATCGCATGCTTATCTTGATCATCGTTAACTTCCCCTGTTATTGCATGATAGCGTGGCGTAATTGTAGTTGGAAAATGAATCGCAAAGGTTCCGTGTTGGTAATCAATAATCTCTTGATACTCAAGCGTTATAACTATTTCTTCTCCTGGCCCTACATTTGCCACATTTGTAATAAACATATTTGCACGCTGCTGTCGCAACAATGAAGCTTGTTTGCCTGCTTTTTTGGCAGCTTGGTACTGTTTTTCAGCTTGGCGTTTTTTTGCTATTTTACCTTTAATAACTCGCTCGCCAATACGCATAGTCATTGCTTGCACGGCGCTTTCATCGGGTAAAGGAAATACATAACGTGCATTTACTGCAAAAGGATTTTCATTTATGTAGTGCTGCGTTACTACAACATGATTAATTAGCCCTGTTAGGGTCATTTTTGCATCGCTTTTTAAAATAACCCCAGGGTTAACCGCCACTCCTTGGCTATCAAACAAAGATAGTTTTGGCGACTGTGCATGGCTTTTAAAGCTGGCCAAAAGCACGATAATAATAAAAATAAAAAGGCTTACCTTGGTAAGCACTTTGGTGGGTTTACTCAACATAAATCACTCCATCGAACGCCTTGCGATTAATTGCTTGCTGTTTGATCAGTCGTTTGATTAAGCGCACGGGTAGTGAGAGTAACGCGCCTGTCAAAAAAGTTATCTTCAAGGGTGTTACTGTTTGCTATGCTTTGTTGCTCGCCAAACGCTTGTGTGCTCAAACGTGTATGGCTTACTCCCTGTTTAATTAAGTAACTTTGTACGGCGTTTACTCTGGCTTTTGAAAGTAATAAGTTCGCTTGCTCTGCACCGCGCTGATCGGCAAAGCCACTTAAATCGAGTGCGAGTTGCGGTTGGCTTTTTAATAACGCTACCAATTGATCAAGCTGCTTGGCAAAATGTGGAGCAATATCGCTAGAGCCTGTTTTAAATTGCACCGTCATCGCCAATAAATTATTAAGCTGCGATTGAGTTAATTGCTCATTTTGTTGCGCCAGTAGTTCAAGTTGCGCCTCTAGGTGACTGTTATGATTAAGTACGTGCTGGTAGTCGTTGGTTTTCTCTGCCATTACAGTTAAAGCTTGCTGCTGCTCAGCAATGGTTTGCTCAGCCACCTTGGCATCGCCAATCAAACCACCAGCAAATGCGCCTACAAACGCGCCGATTGGCCCACCAACAACACCACCAATAATGGCACCGGTGCTCAGGCCAACAATTGTTTCTTTTTTTGCTTCTTTTGATGGGGTATCCGCAGCAAATACTGGCGTACAAAAAGTGCTAACAAGTGTGAGTGCGATTAATGTTTTCTTCATGGTCTATTCCTTACTATTAATAATGGTTGGCAAGCTATTGGTTGGCACTTGCGTTGTATTGGTAAT
Organism: Pseudoalteromonas sp. BSi20311; assembly: GCF_000239875.1. Lineage (NCBI taxonomy): Bacteria > Pseudomonadati > Pseudomonadota > Gammaproteobacteria > Alteromonadales > Pseudoalteromonadaceae > Pseudoalteromonas > Pseudoalteromonas sp. BSi20311. The sequence continues at coordinate 16,356 of NZ_BADU01000065.1, forward strand.
TTCAATAGCTGTATTAAAACACCATGAAGTGGCAATAAAGGGGAGTAAAAATGGCAAACTGCTGAGCAATTGTGGCAAAAAAATGGCAATTGTGTTTTTAACCGTACTTAGCGCAAAAACTTCGCTATAGTGCGCCTAAGTCAATATGAGTAATTAAAAAATGAAAAAAATAGCTATCGTTGAAGATGAAACTGCCATTCGCGAAAACTACATAGAAATGCTAAGCGCTCAAGGCTATCAGGTAAGTGGTTATGAAAACCGCCCTCAAGCAGAAGTAGCTTTTAAAGAAGCACTCCCCGATTTAGCCATTGTTGATATTGGCTTAGGCCATGAAATAGATGGCGGCTTTTTACTGTGCCAAACACTGCGTTCACTTTCTAAAACCTTACCAATTATTTTTTTAACCGCTCGCGACAGCGAAATAGACACCGTATGCGGCCTGCGCATGGGCGCCGATGACTACTTAACCAAAGATATTAGCTTAGCGCATTTAGCCGCGCGTATTGGTGCGCTATTTCGCCGCATGGAAGCATTAGAGCAACCCGCCGATGCCAACGCATTAATAATTCGCGGTCAACTAACACTCGACACGCAACGCATGCAGGTGCTTTGGCAGCAACAGTTGGTTGATTTAACCGTAACTGAGTTTTGGATGCTGCATTCACTCGCCCAACGACCTGGCCACGTTAAAAGCCGTAATGAGTTAATGAGCGATGCTAAAATTTATGTAGACGACAGTACCATTACCTCTCATGTAAAACGCATTCGTAAAAAGTTTATAGCACTCGATAGCCAGTTTGACTGCATTGATACCGTGTATGGCATGGGTTACAGGTGGGAGCAACCCACATGCTGAGATTTGGCCTACGCAGTAAATTTATTTTACTTTCGTGCTTTTTGTTTTTGTTGCCATGGTTAGGCTACGAGTACGTATGGGAAATGGAAAAGTTTTTACGCCAAGGCCAAGAAAAAACGCTAGTAGGTACTACACGCGCACTGGCAACGGCCCTGCACGAACGCCCCGCTTTATTTGACGAACAAACCAACTTTTTAGATCAAGTGGTAAAAGGTCGCGATCTCTATGCTTATAATTTAAAAAGCCCGATTCAGCTCGATGGCAAACTCAACGACTGGGACGCTTATCAATCGCTGTTTTGGCTTTATGACAAACGCTACTTACAAACAGCCAATGATAACCATCAACTAAACAACTTATCATTTAGCCACATGGTAGGTAAGTTTGATAATTACTTATATGCTGTATTTAAAGTCACAGATGACACTGTAATTTACCGTGCTAAAAATAGCCTCAGCATTACCAATAACGATTACATAAAAATTGGCCTAAAAAACCCTGATGGGCAATTTAATACTTATATTATTGCTCCGCGCCAAGATGGCTGGGTCAACGCATTTGATGCCAATAGTAAAATGCCTTTTACTAAAATTCAGGGTTTCTTTAAACAAACTGAAACAGGTTACAACCTTGAGCTGCGCTTTCCTTTGAGTATGCTTGGCAATAAACTAGGATTTGCCATTGCCGATGTTGATAGTAAACAACCAAACCAACCCCCTAGTATTATGTCTACATCGAACTTAAATAACCCGAATGATTTAGGCTCGGTACTGGTGCCCTCCCCTGAGATAAACCGTATATTAAAAGGCATGGGCCACAGCGGCAGTCGCATTTGGGTGGTCGATAATCATCACCGTGTTTTAGCGCAATCGGGCAGTATTCAAAATGCCGATGGCGTATGGGCTGATGGGCTAAAAAATCAAGCGCCAAAAACCGCATGGCAACGCTTTGAACAAACCTATTTGCATCCTTTGTACTATAAAATTTTAACCCGTCCCGAAGATGAGTTTATAGACACCCTACACGATGTCGCCTCAATGCAAGGCACTCATTTAGCCAAAGCACTCAAAGGCCAACCCGCATCGTCGTGGCGACTCACCCCCGACAATAAAGCGGTGATTTTATCGGCCGCGTATCCTATTTGGATTGAGGATAAAGTTATTGGGGCAGTTATAGCTGAAGAAACCACCAATGGCGTGCGTACACTGCGTAATAAATCGCTGGAAAAGCTATTTAATGTAATTTTAGCGGTCATGTTAATTGGCACAGTCACTTTGTTCTTTTTTGCTTCGCGTATATCGAGCCGTATTAGGCGACTACGAGATACAGCAGAGCAAGCCATTGATGCGCAAGGACGAGTAACGGGCCATATAAATTACAGCGATGCCAATGACGAAATTGGCGATCTGTCGCGTAGCTTTTCAAATATAGTGAGCCGACTTGGTGGCTATACCGATTATTTAGAAAATATGTCGTCGCGCTTATCTCACGAGCTGCGCACACCGGTTGCGGTTGTCCGTTCATCTCTTGAAAACTTACAAAGCTTGCAGCAAAGTGAACTGAGTCAAAAATACCTTGAACGTGCCAGCGAAGGGGTTGAGCGCTTAGGAAAAATAATTACCACCATGAGCGAGGCTACCCGCCTTGAGCAAAGTATTCAAAGTAATGAGCCAGAGCAGTTTGATTTACAAAAAGTAATTAGTGGCTGTATGCAGGGCTACCAGCTTACTTATCCTAACCAGTTATTTACACTCAACATTTGCCAAAGCACACTGTTGATGCAAGGTGCCCCTGAATTTATAGCGCAACTGCTCGATAAGCTAATTAATAATGCCTTGGAATTTAGTGAAGCTAACACTGCAATTGAAGTCAGCCTTAAGCAAAATGAAAGCAAAGCAACATTAACGGTAAGTAATACAGGTACTTTATTGCCTGAGGGACTTACTGAACATATTTTTGATTCTATGGTATCGGTGCGCAGCCAACAAATGCAGCAACAACCGCATTTAGGTTTAGGGCTTTATATTGTAAGACTGGTGTGTGATTACCACAAAGGCACAGTAACGGCGCACAATAATGAGCAAGGTAATGGGGTGGTATTTACTGTGAGCTTGCCTTTGAGTAATTAAATAAAGCGGTTTAGCTATAAATCGCTTGCTCGTAAAGTCTGTCAGTTACAATTTAAGTTATGCACAAATGTAACTATTCACTTTTAATTCATTCGTTCAATCTTAAGGTAACGGTTATTCTCTAGGAGGAAAAACTATGAACGAATTATTAGAACGTGAAGAAATAGAATTTATTCTTGATTTATATCGCCCAAATACAGCGAATGAACAATCACCAGCAAGCGCTCTAAAAAGAGCAAAAGCTTCTACAAAGCATGCGATGCAGGCAAGGGCTTAACCCCCGCCCCATTAGTTAAGCTGTAAAAACGCTTTAATGCAATCTATTTCAGCTTGTTTTACTGTCTCGCCTATTTCAGGGCCTTTTTTGCCGCTTTTAAGCGCGTCTTGCACTATCTGTTTTTTATCCATTTTTTGTAGTTCGTTGTGAATAGCACGTAATTTAGCGGCTTGTGGATAGGGCTTATCCACCAGCGTTTCGCCTCGTCCTTGTGCATCACACTGGCAGGCTTGAGTAAAAGCAATAAAACGCTCTGGATGCACTAGCGCATTTAAATTAGTGACGATTAATTTATGAATAGTTTGCGGTCTTAACTGTTCAAGCGTGTGACAAAGGGTATGGTTATCACTGGTAAGCACGCCTATATCACGAAAGCGATTAGGCACTTTTAAACGTTCACAAAAGGCCTCAACTACAGCAACCCCTTCACGTTCATGGCCGCGTAAATTACCGCGTTTTTTATAGCTTAGCGCTTTACCAAAGTCATGGGTTAAAGCAGCAAAACGTGTTTCTAGGTTGAAGCCTAAATCGGCTGCTCGTCTAAGCACTAGCATAGTATGGACAAACACATCGCCCTCGGGATGATGATTTGCCGGCTGCGGGGTATTTTTCATCTGTTCTATTTCAGGAAAAATACCTAACCCATCTAATGCTTGAAAATAAAGCTCGGGGTGTTTTTCGCCAAGCGCTTTTTCTGTTTCAAGCCAAACTCGCTCAGGCACTAAATGTTCCAGCTCGCCTTTATTTTTAAGCTCATGCATTAATGCAGTAGTACTTGGATGAATAGACCAGTCGCTACCATAACGCGCTAAAAAGCGAGCAATACGCAATACCCGAACAGGGTCTTCTACAAATGCGTGGGTGGTGTGACGCAGTATTTTATTTTTTAAATCAGCTTGACCATTAAATGGATCAATAATAGTGCCGTTTTCGTCAAGTGCCATAGAGTTTATGGTTAAATCTCGGCGTGCTAAGTCTTCTTCAAGGGTTACGTTTGGGCTCGCATCCACCACAAAGCCGGTATAACCTTTACCACTTTTACGCTCAGTACGCCCTAGTGCATATTCTTCTTTAGTGTTTGGGTGCAAGTAAACCGGAAAATCGCTGCCAATGGGTAAAAACCCAAGCGCTTCCATAACCTCTGGCGTTTCACCAATAACAACGTAATCGTTATCTTTTGATTGTATGTTTAGCAGTTTATCTCGCACTGCTCCGCCAACTAGGTAAACTTGCTTTAAGCTTTGTTGCACTTTATCCCCAACCACTACTTTTAAGGTTTTCTTTGATGTTAATCATACCTAATAGTCATTAAAAAATCTGTGTTGTTTGCCAAGCTTTATTAAGCTCATTACAATGACGCATTATTTTTTAATACCTAAACAACAAATGAAAAACCACTCAGCAAAAAAAGAACTTATGTTACTGCCCATCCTTTTGGTGGTTATTATTATGTGTGTTGCAGGGCATTTCTTGCTGCAGGCTAATTTTCAAGACAGCCATTTGGTTGAGTATTTGTTAGCTGCAATCCCATTTGCTATGTTTGGCTTAGTAATAGTAGCTTTTAAAATGGCCGCCAAAAGTGAACAACAAGAGCAGGAATAAAAGACTTAACTTTTAGCTATAATACATGATAACCAAACCAGTCAGGTTTAATTGTTTGTGCTTGACCACTTGGGGTTAGTTTAATATTAAGCTGGCTATCGAGTAAATCTATAGCAAAGCAATCATCAACATCATGTAAATCATCTTTATGTAGATGGCTCAGCCCTGCGAGTAAATCATTTTTAGCACGCTGTTTTGCTTCTTCACTACTGCAGGCAACATACAAAGCAAAGTCGTGTTGCTCTGCTAGTGAGTCGCTTCTGTAAGCACCTAAGTTAACAAAATAAAGCTGCTTATTTTGCTCTACATAACCATCAACTACCTCAACTTTATAACCATCAATGTGATTAACCGCCATGTAGCTATCCATGTGTACGCTATTTTTGTCGCCTACCCACTGACTTTTAAGCTTGCTATAAGTTTGCTCAATGTTTTGGCCTACCACAAAACGTACATCGTGCATTTCTATGTGGCAGCCTTGAATACGTCCACCTAAATACACCATAAATAACTGCATGCTCACTTCCTTTTTTAAAACTAAATTAAATTAAACTATCTACGTCAATTTCATGCTTTTTAATCAGCTTATAAAAATCAGAACGATTACGCTTGGCAAGCTTGGCACCTTCGGCCACATTACCCCCTGCCATTTTCAGGGTATTGATAACGTAATCTCGCTCAAACTCTTTTTTAGCGTCGTTAAGCGAAAGTGGCTCAACGTTATTTTCATTGCTATTTAACGCACTAAGCACTAAATGTTCAGATATAACGTCACTTGGTGTTAAGGCAACCACCTGCTCCACCACATTTTGTAATTGACGAATATTACCAGGCCAATCATATCTTACCAGTGCATGCATGGCATCGTTTGCAAAACGTTTTTCTTTTTGTTCCATACGTTTTGCAATATTGGCGCTAAAAAAGTTAGCTAATAAGCTAATATCTTCACGGCGCTCTCGCAGCGGAGGAAGTTTGAGGTTTACTACGTTTAAACGATAATATAAATCTTCTCTAAACTCTTGATTGCTAATAGCTTCAGGCAGGTTTTTATGGGTCGCTGAAACAATTCGCACATTAATGGGAATTTCTTCTTGAAAACCGACTGGGCGAATGGTTTTTTCTTGCAGCACGCGTAATAACTTAACTTGTAAATTTAGCGGCATATCCCCAATTTCATCTAAAAATAAGGTCCCCCCTTGCGCTTGCTGAAACAGGCCTTGGTGATCTTTTACCGCCCCTGTAAATGCGCCTTTTTTGTGACCAAATAACTCCGACTCTAATAACTCACCAGGGACTGCACCACAGTTAATAGCCACAAACGGGCCATCATTAACATGGCTGTGCTGATGAATTGCCTGTGCGAGCAGTTCTTTACCTGTACCACTGGCACCAGAGATAAGTACATTTACCTGAGTAGGACCTAGTAATTTAACTTGCTCTAGCAAATGCAACATAGCGCCACTTCGAGTAACAATATTGCTTTGCGGAGTAATATCATCATTATTCACTCCATGTATTTCTATAGCTTTTGCTAAGCTATCGAATAGCTCGTCTTTATCAACTGGCTTAGTAATAAAGGCAAATATGCCTTGCTTAGTCGCCTCTACCGCATCAGGAATTGAACCATGAGCCGTCATCATAATTACAGGTAGTGCTGGGTAGCGGCTTTGCAATTGTCGGTGCAGTGCCATTCCATCCATTTCATCCATTCTTAAATCGGTGATCACCGCATCAAATACTTGGCTTTTGAGTAGTTGTAAGGCGTTCATGCCACTATCACAGGTTGTTACTTCATAACCTTTTGATTGAATTCGAATTGCCAGTAACTGCAGCAAGCTGGCATCGTCATCAACGAGTAAAACTTTAGCGCTTGATGGAAGTGTGACTGACATAGCTACTGCTCCTTGGTTTCTTCACGTAATAAAAGTTGCTGTTCAATTGCAGCTAATGACGATAAGGTTTTTTGCATTTCAGCGTTTAATGCTTGCTGTTGTTTTTTTGCATTTATTTGCATTAATACCTGCTGTTTTTGCAGCCATAAATAGTGCTTTATATCATCTGGCCAATAGTACGCCTGATCTAGCTTAAGTAATTGACTCATAACAGTATCAGGGTCGCGACTAAGGTTAACGCATGCAGTATTAAAAAATGCCTTCAGTGCTTGCTCCCCTAAGTAAGCTTTATTGTTAGGCGTTAATTTAAAGCCACCACACTGATGGGCATGCCATGCAATCACTTGCGCTGCGGGCGGATACATAAGAGCTACTTTTGGCCGCGGCTTTGGATTGGGCTGGTTGCTTTTATTATCGGGCTGAGTTTGAGCTATTAACTCAGGTTTAGCTGGTGTTTGAGTGTTGGTTAATTCACACCCAGATAAAAAAACGAGACTGCTGGTTAGCCATAAAATAGCCATTAAACGCGCAGACATATTATTTAACTCCTTTATTTTTATAGGGAATGACAATGTTAAATCGACAACCTTGCGGCTCATTATGCTCAATAGTTAACTTCCCCTGTAACTGCTCAACCGACTCTTTGACTATGGTAAGGCCTAATCCACTGCCTTGCAGACTAATCTCTTTACTGTGTTTACCTTGATAAAAAGCGCCAAAAACGTGCTCTTTTTCATGTTCTTTAATACCACAGCCCTCATCAGCGACCTGTATAATTAAGCCATTACTTTCTAAACTTAAGCTAATTGACACTTCTTGGTTTGACTGTGAAAACTTTAAACCATTAGAGATTAACTGAATTAAAATCATTTCAATTAATTCTCGCGGTAACTTCAGTGCAACTGTCGGTAAGCTATTGTGCCAAAGAAGCGACTGCTCTCGGGCATTTAACCTATGTTCAAAGTGATTATTTACTTTTTTAATCAGCTGGTTAAATTCCACTTCACTAACATTATCTTTACTGGTTCGAATGGCGTTATAACTTAATAAACTGTCTATCATAGTGCGTAATCGCACCATAGATTGACTGATCAATCCAAGCACCGCTTTTTGCTCATTATTAATTGGCCCAACAATTTCATCGGCTAATAATTCAGTGCCCTCAACCATAGAGGCCAAAGGCGTTTTTAATTCGTGAGTAACATGGCGTAAAAACGTATCTTTTTGCTGCTCTAGCATATGCAATTGCGCTTGCACCCACTGCAACTTGTTACCTAGTTCAATGAGTTCAGCTGATCCCTGCACTGATATTTTTTGCTGCCAATCTCCTTGGCCTAATTTATCAATAACAGAGGTTAAGCCCTTTAAACGGCCACTTATACGCCATAAAAACCCACCGCCAACAAGTAAGGTTAAAGGCGTAAGTGCCACTAACCAGTGTATAAAGGAGGCTTGTAAATTTGTCAGTTTAACTTGGTTTTGAGTGATTTTGGCTTCATTGTTTTCGCGCAGCCATACCGTTAGCTCTGCCAGTATTTCACTAATTGGCACAAACAATTCTGCTTGCTGACGAGCTTCAACCACCAGTTTGGTATGCGCTGTTTTTAGCGTATCTGTTAACCGTTGCCATTGTTGAGTATTTTTTTGGTTGCTAGAAAGCTGTTTAAGCTCATTTATATTATCCAGCGATGACTGCCATTTATCCACGATAAGCTCATCGAGTGAATCGCTTTTTAAAACCCAGTTTTGCCTTGTTGCCCTTTCTAAACTGTTGAGCTCTTGCTTAAGTGCATTAAATGACTTAGTCACTTGGTAGTTATTACTGACAATTTGCTGCGTGACCGCTAATTGTTTATTTAGTACATTTAAAAAAACAATAACTACAATAGACAAAGGCAATAGTGACAACAGCATGCTCATTATAAACTGGCCAATCAAATTAGGACGCCAATTTACCAATGCTTTATATTTTTCAGCCATGATTGCAGGCATACACTAATCCTTTACTACTTTTAAGCGCTCTATTATTAAGCGCTCAACTTATACACTCGCTGAACCAAGTACTTATTTGAGAATAAAATTGCCATAACGTCTCTAAATTGCGACAAGTTAAACACTTGATTTAAAAACAATAAAAAAACCTAACTGAGAAAATGTTGCATAAAACACACAACCGTCGGTAAATATTACCCATTAAAAACACAGAATAAATTTAACCATATGATTTTTAATGAAAATAAAAACTGGCACCATAATTGTAATACGCTTATAAATATTAATTTTTAAAGGCCAAGGAATGACTAAAGGTTATCTAAAATCTACTGTATTAATAGCGTTATGTTTCACAAGTAGTCATTTATTTGCGCTTGATGTGAACACAGCATTTTACAGCTTAGATAAGGACAGCAACGGCACATTAAGTGAAGCGGAAGCTGGCGAAGATGCATTACTGCATGAGAATTTTGCACAAATAGATAAAAATGAAGACGGACAATTATCGTTCGATGAATTTAAACAGTTTGTAAAATAAAGGAGTATATTTATGAAACAATTGATTGGTGCTTTTTCACTGCTATTTTTAGCTATTAGTGCAACGGCATTGGCATCGTCGTTAAACGTACGTTTTATGCATTTAGATAAAAATATGGACGGCCAAATATCGCTCACAGAAGCAAAACAAGATAAACAGTTACTCAAGCAGTTTACTGATTTAGACAAAGACAATAACGAGATGATTTCTAAAAAAGAGTTCGAAAACTTTAAACCTTAAGTTTAGATTCAAGTTAAGTTTTATATTATAGAGTTAAAAGCATTTGCCATAATCCCTGAGGGAGTGTGTAAACGGATTTAATGTTGGGAGTTAAATTATGGCAAGTGCTTTCTTTCAATACTGCCAGCAATTAAAATACACCTTGGAACGCCAACTATGAGAATACTGCTTCCTTTTATTGGTGCTTTACTTTTTATCAGCCAAAGTGCATTCGCACTTGATGTAAAGCAACGCTTTGAGCATTTAGATACAAATAATGACGGGTATTTAACCCATAGCGAGCTTGCTGCTCAGCCTCAGCTATTAAACTCATTCTCAAATTGGGATGAAAATCAAGATAACAGAATTTCTTTAACTGAGTTTAAAAACTACCTAACCAATAACCTGTACTGAGTATTTAGATGAAACCTATCCACTATATTATTTTACTAACACTCACTGTTTTTAGCTGTATGAGTTTTGCGACAAGCAGCTATATTGACGAAAAGTTTGAAAAACTTGACCGCAATCAGGATGGCTTTTTGACTCGCTCTGAAACCGCCAGTGATCCTGCTTTGTGGTCACGCTTTAGCAGTTACGACCGTGATAAAGACACACAATTGTCATTAAGCGAATACAGTTTGTACGCCAGTAAATAAATAGCCCCCTCAAGTAAAGCTTGGTTAAGTTTCTCAAGCTTGAGAAAGTTAAACCTCTCCTTGTTAACCCACAGCCTATTTACCCTTAACTTGTTACTTGCTCTAGCTAAAAGCTGGGCTTATTCGACTATTAATAAATTATGCTATTGGTATTCTAAATTTGAGTTTGCTACTGTGATAGTACAAAAAATAACAACATGTCTCTTATGCAACTGAAAAAACTAATAAAACCGATATTGCTAGTAAGCCTTTGCGGCTTATCTAGCGTGGCAATAGCACAAACTAAAGTCATTTATAATGCCAATGGCTACTCACCTTTGTATAAAGGAAAAATGCGCCATGGCGAAGTAAACACATTTACAACCTTAGTCATAAAAGATGGCAAAGTAGTTAAAACCGGTCCAGACAACTTAAAAAATAGCTTTCCCGGCGCAACCCTAATTGACGCAGAAGGTAAAACTTTACTCCCAGGGCTCATTGATGCGCATGGACATGTCATCGGACTGGGTAATAACTTGTCGCAACTTGATGTGCGCGGTGCTAAGTCGGTAGATGAAATAACCGCTAAGCTCAGCGAATTTGCTAAAGATAAAGAAGGTTGGATCATTGGTCGGGGCTGGAATCAAGAACTATGGTCAAACACCCGCTTTCCTACAGCCGCTGATTTAGACAAAGTCGTTAACGATCGCCCTGTTATTTTATCGCGAGTAGATAGCCACGCTATTTGGGTTAATTCAAAAGCATTAGAACTTGCCAATATTAACGCTGATACATTATCGCCTACGGGTGGAGAAATTATAAAAGATGAGTTTGGTAAACCCACCGGTATTTTTATTGATAAAGCAGAAACCTTGGTTACCCAGCATATGCCTGCAACGTCTGCACAATCGGTCAGTAATGCATTAGATGCCGCAGGTAAACACTTACTAAGCCTAGGCATTACCTCAACTCATGATGCAGGTATTGATAAAACCACTTGGCAAGTTTATAAACAACGCGCCGAGCTAGGTACGTTGCCGCTTAGAATTGTAGCGATGTTAAGTGCAGCAAGCCCAGATTTAAACATGATGCTTAAAGCGGGTCGCTATCAAGATGCACACGACTTTTTATCTATTCGCAGTGTGAAAATTTATGCCGATGGCGCATTAGGGTCTCGCGGTGCTGCGCTTATCGATGAATACGCTGATAGAGCCAACCACTTTGGCCTGATGCTTGAAACCCAAGAAAAATTAGAGCAATTATTTACACTCACCTTTAAAAACGGGTTTAGCGCAAATACCCACGCCATTGGCGATAGAGCCAATAAAATTGTGCTCGATGCTTATCAAAATGTATTTAAGCAAACCGGTGGCATACTGCTGCGTAACCGCATGGAACATGCGCAAATAGTTTCTCCCGCAGACATTCCACGCTTTAAAACCCTGAAAATAATCCCATCAATGCAACCGGTGCACGCCACATCAGACATGCATATGGCAGAGCAACGCTTAACTGATAAACAACTTCAAGGCGCTTATGCTTGGCAAACGTTCTTGGATCAGGGATCGACTATTGCAGCCGGTTCTGATTATCCCGTAGAGCTGGCGAACCCGTTTGATGGTTTATATTCAGCTATCACCCGCATGGATCATAATCAACTGCCTGAAAACGGTTGGCGTGCCAGTGAAGTATTAAGCAGAGAAGATGCATTACGTGCATTTACCCTTGGTGGCGCCTATGCAGCGCATCAAGAGTTTAAAGTAGGTAGTTTAGAGCAAGGTAAGTGGGCTGACTTTATACTGGTTGATCAAGACTATTTTAAAGTACCTATTGAGCAGCTTTACAAAACTCAGGTATTGCAAACGTGGATAGCGGGTAAGTTACGTTACCAAAAAGACGCAGCGAAGGCTGAGTAAAAAAACATAAAAAAGGTGAAAATTTACTAAAGTAATCAAAAGTTGTGTCGATAAAATAAGAACTTATAGTAATTATTATGTTTCAGGATGAACACATGTTTTCAAAAAAAATACCTCTAGTTTTATCGGCACTTTTCACCATATCACTTTCAGCATGTTCTACACACCCAATTTACAACGGTCATTCAGGTCATGACAATGTTAGCAATAATCACTCTTATAACAATCGGTATGCCAGAAATTACCAACCTCGAGTTAATAATTGGCAATTCCCTGAAAATAACTTTCGCCCTGTTAATAGTAGTAAGTTATTAAGTGATTACACTGAACAGCTAGCCATGAAGTTAATTCAAAATATGAATTATGTTAACAGTCGAACTCCTATCGCGGTTACCTCGTTTGTAAATTTAGATGACAACCTTCAAACAACTAATATTTTTGGTAACCACCTAGCTGAAAGTTTTATAACCGAAATGCAAGAATTTGGTTTATCTATCGTTGACTACAAACACACTGGAGATGTTCATGTCACACCTTTAGGAGACTTTTCATTTAGTCGTAATGGTAAAGAAATTAAAGGTTACCCACATATCGACTACACTTTAACGGGAACTCTAACATACACTAACAAAGGCGTTATTGTGAATGCTCGTATAATAGGAGCTAAATCTAAGATAGTTGTATCAACAGCCAAAGGATTTATCCCTAGCTTTATTGTTGAGTCTTTATATCCAACTCGAAGAGTTGATGGAATTATATTAGACGAAATTCAATAAAACAAAAAAGGGTTAACTTAAAAGTTAACCCTTTTTGTATCAGCTTTAGACTGACGATATAACTTAATAATGTGATAAATATTGACCAGAGCTAATAAGCCATTAGTAAATGCCACCGGTACAGAACCGATTGCTGCACCGTAAAAAGTAAACGCAATACAGCCCAATAAATTAAACCAACGTAGTTTGGTTACATCGGTCATGGTCAAGGATATAACTAATAAAGCGGATGCTAAATAACCTAAATATTCCCAACTCAATTGTTCTCTCCTAGGCTTTAGGTTAATATTACTAGCTAAACTTTAGTACATTATTAAAATATGCTGCACAGCAGTTTAAATAAAAAAGCTAACTTACCAATAAAACCTTAAAATATGCTGGTTTTACCCACAATTTTTTAATCATTACACGGTAGAATGAAGGCCATTTAACGCCATTAAATAAATAACAACGTGGGCAAGTTAGCGTAAATTCTTAATCTTAATGCTATCGTCATTAAGGTGTAATAAATAGGACAATTGTCCGAAGAGCATGATTGATGTTTCAATACCATTTTTCCAGTTACCTTGTTGAACAGCTGCTGACATTTGCCGGCAGTAGTTATCAGCAATCAAAAAAAGAAATATTAATACAGCAAGACCAACCACTCACTAAGTTGGTATTGGTGCGAAGTGGTACTGTATCGTTTAGTTATGATGTGGGGAATGGCCGACGCCTGCTTCTTGGTCAGCTCGACTGTAACAACACCTTAATTGGTGAAATTGAAGCACTGAATAATAACCCGTGCATTTACACGGTAACCTGCTTCAGTGATGTAACGTATAATCTTATTGAGCTAAAGCATTGGCGCTCATTATTGCTCGATAAACCAGAACTGAGTCTTTACACAGCGCAAACCATTGCCGCTAAGTTCCAAGAAAATCAAAAGATTAACTTAGATAAACTGTTACTTCCCTTAAGCTACAACATTGCTAAAGATTGCTTATTACGTGCGGAGAATAACAACCCCACTTTATTGCGTGCTTATCCTACGGTAAATGCAGAAGCAGAGCGCTTTGCAACCACTGAACGTGCATACCGACGGGTAGTGAGTGAGTTAGTAGAAAAAAACCTAGTGCAACGAAGCACTCAAGGGCTGCAAGCTGTCGATATTCCTAAACTCAGTGACTATGTAGACAGCTTTGCACAGCTTTAAAGACAATAAAAAAGGCCATTAAGGCCTTTTTTATTGAGCAAAATCACGTTTATTTTTCAAGTAAAATATCGTGGATTTTAGCTAAATCAGATTTACCTTCAATAATTTCATCCGGCGTTAACCCTGATAATTCATGCGGGAATACTAACCATTCTTCAGATTCATGAATGTAGTAATCAGGCACTGTATCAACTTTTGAATTTTTTGGCTTGTAGTATGGACAAGCAATACGAATATCACGTGGTAAGTTTAAACGCATTAGCTCAGAAAGCTTCTCTTTTAACGCTACAATGCTACGACCTGAGTCAAACACATCATCCACAATTAACAATGAATCACCCGCATTCGCGTTTTCAACAATGTAGTGTAAACCATGTACTTTGATTTCTTTTGATTGCTTGCCAATACCGTAATAAGACGACGTACGCACCGCAATATGATCGGTTTCTATACCTTTGTAATCATAATATTCTTGAACTGCAATCCCAATTGGAGCACCACCGCGCCATATACCAATAATAAAATCTGGACGAAAGCCATCTTTATACACTTGTGCCGCTACGCGGAATGAATCTTCAAGTAATTGTTGAGCCGTGATATAGCACTTTTCTGACATAGTAAGGATCCCAGTGGTATGTATAATATTTGAGCGAGGTTTAAATGAAATAGATGCCCAAACACGTATTGGCGAAGGATTTTACCGTAAATAAAACAAAATTGCTTGTATGGCGGATAAAAAAATAGGCACCCTAAGATACCTATTTTTTAACTAATTGCTTAATCTTGGTTGATTAAGCCTTTTCAAGCAAGGTACGCGCGACTGTACGCATACCTTGAGTAGTTGCGCCTGAAGCCCACTGGCTAGTGCCGCCACCCATATTAAATGCAGCCGCTAAATCAATATGTACCCAACCTTTACCATCGTTTGGCACAAAGCGAGATAAGAAACCTGCTGCATTTGAAGCACCACCATAGCCACCGCCTTTTTGTGCACGGCTGTTTGCTGTATCTGCATACGGTGATGGGCAGTTTTGTTGATGCCACTTTTCAAGCGGTAATGGCCAAGCGGCTTCCATTTCTTGTGATGCAAAGTCTTCTACTTCACGCACTAGCTCTTTATCAAGGGCAAATAACGCGTTGTATTCTTGACCAACGGCAACAAGGGCTGCGCCCGTTAATGTTGCTGCATCAATAATAAGTGGTGCGCCTGTCTCACCTGCCGCCATTAGGCCATCAGCTAATACTAAACGGCCTTCAGCATCTGTGTTTACAATTTCAACGGTTGTGCCATTTTTGTAGGTAAGAATATCACCTAGTTTGTATGCATGGCCGGAAATTAAGTTCTCTGCACAACATAAAAACAGCTTAAT
Organism: Pseudoalteromonas sp. BSi20311; assembly: GCF_000239875.1. Taxonomy (NCBI): domain Bacteria; kingdom Pseudomonadati; phylum Pseudomonadota; class Gammaproteobacteria; order Alteromonadales; family Pseudoalteromonadaceae; genus Pseudoalteromonas; species Pseudoalteromonas sp. BSi20311. The sequence continues at coordinate 31,756 of NZ_BADU01000065.1, forward strand.
ACGCTTTTCTACGCCACGATTAATGGCCAGCGCTAAACCTGCAGTTACCGTTGCAGCTCCACCCATGTCGCACTTCATGCCTAACATGTCTTCGCTAGATTTAATTGAGTAACCACCTGAGTCAAATGTAATACCTTTACCTACAAGTGCTGCGCTTACTGGTGCGTTATCATCGCCAGTTGGGTTGTAATCAAGCTCAAGTAATACAGGTGGGCGTTCACTACCACGACCTACAGCATGAATACCAATCCATTGCTGCTCTAATAGCGCATCGCCTTTTATTATTTGGTAACTAACATGCTCTGGTGCCAGTGATTGAATAAATTCAGCTGCTTTTTCTGCTAGGCTCTCTGGGTAAATGTCATCGGCGGTGCCGTTAACCATTTCACGTGCCCACGTTGCTGAAGCTTTTAAATCAGCAAGTTCTTTTAAATCAGATTGTGCATTATCAACAAACTCAACACCGTGCAGTACTTTTGGTGATACAAAGCCTTGGTAAAATGCCCATTGACTCTCTGTACACCAAACATCGCCTTCAAGCACAACACTTTTAATGCCTTGGCTTGCAATAGTACGACCTGCTTTTTGCACGTTTTTTAATGTTTCTTGCTCAGATAAATGAACCGTTGCGCCGTGTTCGTTAAAAGATAGTGACGCATTTTCGCCCCAGTGTCCTGGTGCCGACTGCTCGCTTAATTGAACAACAAATTTTTCACTCATGTTAGAATATCCTTGCACTTAAATGTATGGTTGAGTTTACTATAGCGCGCCTAAGTTCCCAACAGCTTGCGGTAAATAACCTTAAATAGTCCGCAAAGTCTTATTTTACTTAACCTGAATTCTGGTTATATAAGGAAGTCATTAATGAAGTACACCCCACCATTACAATCTGCTACGTTATTAAAACGTTACAAACGCTTTTTAGCTGATTTAGAGCTCAGTGATGGCAGCACTTTTACCGCTCACTGTGCTAATACGGGGAAAATGACGGGCTGTGCTGACTCTGGTTTTAATGCCTTTTATTCCACCAGCAGTAACACCAAACGAAAGTACCCACAGTCTTTAGAGCTGACGCAAAATAACTTATCACAGCTTATTTGTGTAAATACAGCCGTTGCTAATAAAGTAGTAGAAGAGGCGATTAATGCTGAAGTAATTAAAGAGCTGACAGGCTATCAGCAAGTCCAAAGTGAAGTGAAATATGGCAGTGAAAACAGTCGCATCGACTTTTTACTTACCCACAGCAGTAACGCCAATTGCTATGTTGAAGTTAAATCAGTCACGCTGCTGAGTGAAGAGCATCCACAAAGCGGCCAAGGTTACTTCCCAGACGCGCAAACAGTTCGTGGGCAAAAGCATATTCGTGAATTAATCGAAATGGTAAAACAAGGGCATCGTGCGGTATTACTATTTGCGGTGCTACATCAAGGGATCACACAAGTGAGTGCGGCGGCGCATATAGATTCAACCTATGCACAATTACTAAGCGAAGCGATTGAGCAAGGCGTAGAAGTATTAGCTTATAAAGCCCATATTTCTGCCAGTGAGGTAACTTTAGTTGAGAAAGTGGCGTTTGTTGAGTAAAAAGAGCGCATTTAAGCGTTGGTATTTCGCCACGCCCAAAAAATACTTAACCAAAAAGTAAAAATAAGTTGTTTTTATTGTTATTGCCCATATAACTACGCCAGTTTATAAACCAATACTGTGATAACAAAGTATAAGTAGTGCTTTTACTACTTTTATATCGCCAAACAGGGTTAAGCTAATTCGATTATTTAAAAATAAATTTGCCTAGGGTATGAGTTTCTGTTATTTATACCGCCGGCTAATGCTGAGGCATTAAATTAAGGATTTAGGAGAGAGTTATGCCAGACCAAAAAAGACATGGTTTATTGGCTCAAGCCGGTTTAGAACCATACCAAGAAAAACCGGGTGAAGAGTACATGAATGATGCACAACGTGCTCATTTTAAAACAATTTTAGAAACTTGGCGTAATGATTTACGTAACGAAGTTGATCGTACAAAATCACACATGCAAGACGAAGCAGCTAACTTTCCTGATCCCGTTGACCGCGCAGCACAAGAAGAAGAGTTCTCATTAGAGCTTCGTACTCGTGACCGCGAACGTAAGTTGATTAAGAAAATTGAAAAAACAATTATATTAATTAAAGAAGACGAATTTGGCTTTTGTGAGTCTTGTGGCATTGAAATTGGCATTCGCCGCTTAGAAGCGCGCCCTACTGCTGATCTATGTGTAGACTGTAAAACACTTGCTGAAATCAAAGAAAAGCAATCTGGACGCGGCTAATTAAGTATAGCCATGTCTTCTACAGCCGTTACTGCGCAAGTACCTAACTATCGCGGCCGATTTGCACCGTCCCCTTCCGGACCGTTACATTTTGGCTCACTTGTGGCGGCTGTAGGTAGCTACCTAGATGCAAAAGCAAACCAAGGAAAATGGTTAGTTCGCATCGAAGACATAGACACCACTCGCGTTGTAAAAGGCGCCGCCACCGATATCCTAAATACCTTAGACGCCTACAACCTCAATTGGGATGAAAACGTTGTGTACCAAACACAGCGTCTTACTATCTACCAAGATGCCGTGCACTCTTTATCACAGCAACAGCTTGTGTATGCCTGCCAATGCTCCCGTAAGCAAATAAAAGCCCTCGGCGGCATTTATCAAGGGCAGTGTAAACACAGTCAACTAAATGGACAGGGGCATGCCCTGCGCTTAAGCCAATGCCATGCAACTGTTGATTATAACGACCTTATTCAAGGGCATATTGACGTTGACCCTGCCCTCGCTCATGAAGATTACATAATAAAACGCAGCGACGGTTTATTTGCCTATCAACTGGTGGTGGTTATTGATGACATTGAGCAAGGGATTAATCGTATTGTACGAGGCGCTGATTTAATTGAACCGACTGCGCGTCAAATCAGTTTATTTAAACAACTTAATTGCCCTATTCCAGAATTTGCTCATTTACCTTTAGCGGTAGCAAAACCAGGATTTAAACTCTCTAAGCAAAATTATGCCCCTGCAATTTGCAAACAAAATCCAAAACCTACTTTAATAGCTGTATTTAAATTTTTAGGCCTGCCAATACATGAGCAATTAATGGATTTAACCTGCGAACAATTACTCGCTTGGGGCGTGGCACATTTTAACCTAAGCCTTGTTCCTGCTAAGCGCGAAATACAGATTTAACCTCCCATTACGTATTACGTGTAATTAATTCAAATAAAATCGTTAAAAATGGCTTAATTTCAGTGCTGCAACTTAATTTTTTTACCTTGCTGGTATATGATAGCCGCCTAAATATATGCTAATTACATTAAACGGTAAAAATAACGCTTTAAGCGAATACTTGCTGTGATTTTGATTGCAATGGCGAGCAAATCAACCGCTTCTCTAGGAGACAGACTATTATTTCCAAGCTTTTTCAATTTTGTCGACAAATTATCGGCCCAAGTGCCAATAACGAAAATGTCGCAATCAGTAGTGAGCCGTTAGTGATCCCTAGAGGTGAGCATGGTATTTCTCGCAAACAATTTAGCCCAAATGCAATCAAAGTACTCTACCGCCTGAAAGATGGTGGCTATGATGCTTACTTAGTTGGTGGTTGCATTCGCGATGTATTGTTAGGTCAACAACCTAAAGATTTTGATGTTGTAACCAATGCCACCCCTGAGCAAGTAAAAAAACTGTTTCGTAACTGTCGCTTAATTGGTCGCCGCTTTCGTTTAGCGCACATTGTTTTTGGCCGTGAGATTATTGAAGTGGCAACAATGCGCGGCCATCACGAAGCACAAGAAGATAAAAATCAAATTAGTCAGTCAAGTGAACACGGGCAACTTCTTCGCGATAACGTATTTGGTAGCATTGAAGAAGATGCAGAACGCCGTGATTTTTCAATCAACGCTTTGTACTACTCAATTAATGATTTTTGTGTTTACGATTACGCAAATGGCTTAGCCGCTATCAAAGCAAAACAAATTGAGTTGATTGGCGATCCTGAAACACGCTACCGTGAAGATCCGGTACGTATGCTTCGCGCAGTGCGCTTTGCTACCAAGTTAGATATGCAAATAGCGCCATCAAGCGAAAAACCGATTACCGAATTAGCAAGCTTGCTTGATAATATTCCGCCAGCGCGGTTATTTGAAGAAATACTCAAGCTATTTTTAAACGGCAAAGCACAGCAAAACTTTATAATGCTGCGTCAGTACGGTTTATTTAAATCGTTATTTCCTGAGCTAGACCGCATTTTAGATAAAAACCCAGGCGGACTTGAAGAAACCTTCATAAAGCAAATGTTTGCCAACACTGATATCCGTATTAATGCTGATAAAAAAGTCACTCCTGCATTCGTATTTGCAGCGTTACTGTGGTTCCCGCTAATTGAACGTACTGAAAAAATTAGACGCCAAGAGCAACTATCTGAATACGATGCATTTGCTCAGGCAATTAATAAAGTACTGAGTGAGAATGCCCAACACATTGCCGTGCCAAAACGCTTTACGTTAGGTGCTCGTGATATTTGGCATATTCAACAGCGCTTAGATAAACGTGCTGGCCAACGTGCCTACCGCTTAACACAGCAGCCACGCTTTAAAGCCGCTTATGATTTTTTACTATTGCGTGTTGATGCTGGTGAAACTGAGCATACAGAACTGGCACAGTGGTGGACACAATACTTAGGCCAAGATATTAATGGCCAAAAAGAAATGGTGCGAGAGCTTGGTCATCAAGGCGGTCCAAAACCACGTAAGCGACCTCGCCGTCGTACTACTAAAAAGCCAGCTGAGTAAATAATGCAACGTGTCTACTTGGGGTTAGGTGCAAACCTTAACAGCCCTAAAAAACAACTTGATAACGCTGTTATTGCACTTAAAAGCTTGCCAAACAGCGAATTTATAGCCTGCTCGCATTATTATGCGAGCAAGCCTATGGGACCACAAGATCAACCTGATTATGTGAATGCGGTCGCCTGTATCAACACTTCACTTGAGCCAGAGCAACTACTTGATTTAACCCAAGCCATAGAGCTGGAACATGGTCGAGTTAGAAAGGCTGAGCGCTGGGGCGCACGCACACTGGATATTGATATTTTATTATTTGGTGAACACATTTTAAATACCGAACGTTTAACCGTACCTCATTATGGATTAACTGAGCGAGAATTTGTTGTTTACCCATTGCAAGAAATTGCACCGGAACTGATTTTACCTAGCGGCGCATCTATCCAACAGATAGCAAATACTTTACCGCTTAACGACTTACAACAATTACCACGGTAATTAATTAAGGCCATTGTCTGCGAGAATATTATGTCTAAAATAACCGTTTCAACTTTGAATAAAATGAAGGCTGAAAGTAATAAAATCACTGCGTTAACAGCTTACGATGCTAGTTTTGCTAAGTTATTTCATGATAACGGCGTTGATGTTGTTTTAGTTGGTGATTCTTTGGGTATGGTATTACAAGGTGGCGATGATACCTTAGCGGTTACAAACCAAGAAATTGCCTACCATACTCGCTGTGTGCGCGCAGGAAGCCGTGATTTATTTGTTATTGCTGATTTACCATTTATGACCTACGCAAACCCAAATGATGCGTGTAAAAATGCTGCAGAGCTGATGCGCGCGGGTGCTAATATGGTCAAACTTGAAGGCGGTGAATGGCTGCATGACAGCATTAAATCACTCACCCAACAAGGTATCCCGGTATGTGGCCATTTGGGGCTTACACCGCAATCAGTGCATGTATTCGGTGGTTTTAAAATCCAAGGCCGTGAAGAAGCTCAAGCACAAAAAATTATTGCCGATGCAAAAGCATTAGAAGCGGCAGGCGCACAACTACTGGTGCTTGAATGTATTCCAAGTGCCTTAGCAAAACGCGTTACTGAGTCATTGAGTATTCCTACAATCGGGATTGGTGCCGGTAATGTAACCGATGGCCAAATTTTGGTTATGCACGATTTAGTGGGTATTTCTGCAGGTTACATTCCTAAATTTTCAAAAAACTTTTTACTCGAAACAGGCAATATGCCTGCTGCGGTTAAAAAGTATTGTAACGATGTCAAAAGCGGCGTATTCCCAAGCGCTGAACACGAGTTTAAATAATGCAGTCAATCACTGAAATTAAATCATTACGCAGTCAAATTAGAGCCTGGCGCCAAGCCGGTTTAAGCGTCGCATTTGTACCTACTATGGGCAATTTGCATCGTGGTCATTTTTCACTGGTAGAAAAAGCAAAAACACTGGCCGATAAAGTCGTCGTCAGTATTTTTGTTAACCCAATGCAATTTGGCGCTAACGAAGATTTAGACAGTTACCCGCGCACCTTGGATGCTGATAAACAAGGTTTAGCCGATCTTGAAACAGATATTTTGTTTATTCCCAGTGTAGAAACTATTTACCCTAATGGGTTAGGTGCACAAAGCTTTGTTGATGTACCTGGTATTTCAATGGGATATTGTGGCGGTTCACGCCCAGGTCACTTTAAAGGCGTAGCGACTGTTGTTACTAAGCTATTTAATTTAGTACAGCCTGATTACGCTTGTTTTGGTGAAAAAGATTTTCAGCAGCTACAAGTGGTTAAAACCATGGCCACTGATTTATCAATACCAGTAGAAATTATTGGCGTACCTACCATGCGTGAAGTTAGCGGCCTCGCTATGAGCTCGCGTAATGGGTATTTATCAGCTGATGAAAAACACACCGCTCCCGCTTTATTTAACACCTTAAAACACTGTGCTCAGCAACTTAAAAGCGGTAATAAAGACTTTGCCACACTGGAAAATGAAGCGAAGAGTGCATTAGAAAACGCAGGTCTAAAACCAGATTATTTTTCGATAGCTCAACGAGATACATTAAAAGCTGCTACACTCGAAGATACACGATTTGTAATTTTAGCTGCCGCCTTTTTAGGTAGTGTTAGATTAATCGACAACCTACAAGTTGAAGTTTAATCTTGGTAGCTACACTTTAAGGACAAGCATGAAAACTTTTATAAAAACTAGCTGTGTGGCTTTTTCGTTTGCAGTTCTCGCTGGCTGTCAGAGCCAGGCGGGTAATCCGGCACTTAATCAATGTGCTCAACAAAGTTATCAATGTGAAACCAGCTGCGAGCAGCAAACAACGACCGATAGTCTTAAATCGCAAGTTTGCTCATCAAAGTGTATTGAGGCGTACAATCAATGCAAAGTACAAGCTGAAAACTTAGGTAAAGCTGACTAATAGCAATCGTCGGCATAAATTGTAAAACAAAAAAACCGCTCAATGAGCGGTTTTTTATTAATTGCTTCAGTTGCTTATTTCAAGCCTAGCTTTTTCAGTTCTAATTCAACTAACTTTGCAGAAAGAGGTACATACCCATCTTTTTCTACAATTTTTTGACCTTCTTGAGAAAGTACCATCTTTAAGAACTCAGCTTCAACTGGGCCAAGTGGCTTATTTGGGTGTTTATTTACATAAACATATAAGAAACGTGACAGTGGGTATTTACCTTGCGCTACGTTTTCAAGCGTGGCATCAACAAAGTTAGTGCCTTTTTTCGATAACGGAACAGTACGTACACCCGATGTTTTATAACCAATACCAGAGTAACCAATCGCATTTAATGACGCTGAAATTGATTGTACAACAGAAGCTGAACCCGGTTGCTCGTTCACGTTATTACGAAAATCGCCTTTACATAACGCTTTCTTTTTAAAGTAACCGTAAGTACCTGATACTGAGTTACGTCCGTATAATTGCACGTCTTTTGCAGCCCAATCACCTTCTAGACCAACATCACTCCAGCGATTTACTTGCTCTGGTGCACCACATTTACGAGTTGATGAGAAAATAGCATCGATTTGATCAATGCGTAGTCCTTCGATTGGGTTATCTTTGTGTACAAATACGGCCAACGCATCAATTGCTACACGCACTTGTGTTGGTTTGTAGCCATGACGCTTTTCAAATGCTTCAATCTCTTTTGACTTCATTGCACGGCTCATTGGACCTAAGTTAGCCGTACCTTCAGTTAGTGCTGGTGGCGCAGTAGACGAACCTGCCGCTTGAATTTGAATATTTACATTTGGGTAAATACGTTTATATTCTTCAGCCCAAAAGGTCATCATGTTGGCTAATGTGTCAGACCCTACCGATGAAAAGTTACCTGATACACCGCTAATTTTTTGATACTCAGGAATACCGTCTTCTAATGCAACCGCTTGTGCAGATACAAATGTTGTAACAGCCACACCCATTGCGGCAACTAAGTTTTTAAATTTCATTTTGGGGTTCTCCAGTTTGTTCGTCCCATTTCCTAACTGCGGTTCACTCTAAAGTGAGTACATGACAATGGTGTGACTCTTAAATGACACTTTTATGACCACTCTAATTACGCCACTGATGGCGCAATTGCGATAAGTCTATCGCTTGAGAATGCGAAAGAAAAACAGGAACCTTTACCCAGTTCACTGTGGATTTTTAATTGACTACCATGGCGAGTAAGTACATGTTTAGTAATTGCCAAACCAAGTCCAGAGCCACCTGTAGTACGACTTCTGGCTTTATCTACTCGATAAAAACGCTCAGTTAAGCGGTTAATATGTTCAGGTGCAATACCATCACCATTATCGGTAACACTAAAACATGCTTGTTGGTTGTTGCGCTGCCAAAGCACCTCTATTTTACCGCCTGGTTTAGTATAATGAATGGCATTAAATACTAAATTTGAAAATGCACTTCTAAGTTCATCCTCAGCACCGGTAATATCAAGTGATGTATCAATATTAAAAGTAAGTTGATGGCCTTTGTCTTGATTAATAGATTTCGCTTCTGTTTCAATTAACTTTAATAATCGTGGCACATTCACCGCTTTGTCATTACTGTGTTGCTTTGCTCCTTCGATGCGCGATAACGACAACAACTGATTGACTAAGCTATCCATACGCTTGCATTGCTCTAGCATAGTAGTTTGTGCTTTATTCCACATTGCAGGCGGGGGCAGTGAATCACTATCGAGCATTTCAAGGTAGCCGGTAACAACCGTTAAAGGTGTTCTGAGCTCATGAGAGACGTTTGCTACAAAGTCTTTACGCATTTGCTCAAGTTGCTTTAAGCGAGTGACATCGCGTACCACTACCAACAACTGTGTATTGGCATAGGGCATCACCCTAAATTCAAGAACTTGCTCAACACTGTGGCCACTTTCAAGCTCCAATGCATCGCTAAACTCTTTACGGCGCATATATTTAGCAAATTTAGGATCGCGAATTAAGTTATCTAAGCGCTGACCATGATCAACCGGCCACTGTAACCCTAGCACTTTGAGTGCAAGCTGATTACACCACACAATTGATAAATCGTTTTGTAGTACAACAACGGCATCAGGTACGGCCTCAGCGCCGTCGCGAAAACGCCGTATCAGTTCTGCCAACTCATTACGCTTTTTACGATTGCGGTGTTGCAGCTGATAAATACCTTCAAATACTTGCTCCCACGACCCTTCCCCTTCAGGCGGGTTAAAGCTGCGTTGATTATGCAGCCAGTCACTTAAGCGATAAAGCTGATGGTAATGCCACATAAGTAGCGAAAAAGCGCCCAAAAACAACATCAAAAATGGGGCACCAATAAGCACCCCAATTAAAAGCAAAGGTATAAAATAGACAAACAGCCGTTTGGTTAACGCCTGCTTGTTAATAACTCGATACATACACGCTCTTTACCTTATAAACGCTAGCAGAAGTTTGACTGTGCTAGGTTAATAGATTGTGACTTACGAAGTAAACTTATAATTTACTCGAAAAGCGATAACCAGCACCGCGAACTGTTTGTACTAAGCGGTCGTGTCCAAGGGTTGCAATTGCTTTACGCAGGCGACGAATATGAACATCTACAGTTCTATCTTCAACATAGACGTTAGTACCCCATACATGATCAAGTAATTGCTCTCGGCTATATACACGCTCTGGATGGGTCATAAAAAAGTGTAACAGTCGAAATTCCGTTGGTCCCATATCAAGCTCACTGCCACCTGATGTCACACGATGCGAAATAGGATCTAAACGCAAACCATGTACTTCAATGGCCTCTTCAAGTGAGGTAGGAGCAACACGACGAATAACTGCTTTAATACGCGCCATTAACTCTTTAGGTGAAAACGGCTTAGTAACGTAATCATCAGCACCGACCTCTAAACCGCGTATTTTATCTTCTTCTTCGCCGCGGGCTGTCAGCATAATGATAGGAATTTGGCGTGTGTGTTCATTTTGTTTGAATTTTTTAGCGATTTGAATTCCACTACCGCCAGGTAGCATCCAATCAAGTAACACCATATCTGGATAAGGTTCAACCATTGCAGATATTGCAGAATCATAATCTTCTGCCTCAATGGCTTGAAACCCATTTTGTTCTAAAACAAAAACCAACATTTCCCTGATAGGTGCTTCGTCATCAACGACTAATACTTTACGTGACATTCCAATTTATCTCTTAGGCTATTGAGTAGGTTTCATTATTATGACTAAGTATGACATTTTTATTAAAGTGTAACGTGGAAATCAAAATGAGCGTAAAAAAAACACAAAATAGTGACAAAAATTAAATATGTCATCTTTGTATCATCATAAGCTGTAAATAATAAAGCGGTTTGAGGTGTTAATCGCTTAATAATTGCGCGTAGTTTTAATATTATTTATGAGATCATCAAATTACTAAGCGACGAGTTTTAACAGCTATATTTTTAGTCTGATCATAAAAGCTGACTGTGCCACGACACTATTTAGATCAGCTTTATTAAGATCTTAAATATCAGGATCAGAGTTTTATCAAGCAGATCCCTTTACGGATCACTATTTTACCCACTACTAAAGCTAAACCAATGATTTTTTGTATAATTTTCATTCTATCATTGCGCTTTACGATGCCTAAATGAGTAAAACATGCCCATTTTAGCGCTTTAGTTAGTAAAGTAATGATCCCAGATATGACCAGTTAGTAATCGAGTGATCCCAAATTAATAACTAGGTAAAATACTGATCCCCCACAGATCAAAAAAGCCAGTGCATAGGCAACTGGCTTTTATAATGAGTGCGAGAGTATCGCTATTATTGGCTCACTATTTTATTTTTGGGTTTAGCTCACCGCTTAAGTATTTAAGGTGCATTTCATCCAATGAAATTGGCTTAATTTTACTTGCTTGACCTGCAGTACCAAACGCTTCGTAACGGGCAATACAAATGTCAGTCATTGCTTGCGTTGCAGCGGCTAAGAACTTACGTGGGTCGAAGTTAGACGGGTTCATTGCTAAATGACGACGGATTGCACCGGTAGACGCTAAACGTAAGTCAGTATCAATGTTTACTTTACGCACACCGTATTTAATACCTTCAACAATTTGCTCAACTGGCACGCCGTAAGTTTCTGGGATCTCACCACCGTATTGGTTGATCACCTCTAACCACTCTTGTGGTACTGAAGACGAACCATGCATTACTAAATGCGTGTTTGGTATACGCGCATGAATTTCTTTAATACGATCAATTGCTAAAATGTCGTCGGTTGGTGGACGAGTAAATTTGTAGGCACCGTGTGATGTACCACAAGCAATAGCCAGCGCATCAACATGGGTTTTATTTACAAAGTCTGCCGCTTCTTCTGGATTTGTTAGCATTTGCTCAGTGGTAAGTTTACCCTCAGCGCCAACACCATCTTCTTCACCCGCTTCACCAGTTTCAAGTGAACCTAATACACCTAGCTCACCCTCTACAGATACGCCACACGCATGCGCCATTTCAACTGTTTTACGTGTTACATCAACGTTGTAATCATAGCTTGAAGGTGTTTTACCATCGCTCATTAATGAGCCATCCATCATTACTGATGAAAATCCTAGCTGAATTGAACGCTGACATACACCCGGTGATGTACCGTGATCCTGATGCATAACCACTGGAATATGTGGCCATTCTTCAACTGCCGCTAAAATCATATGACGAATAAAAGGTGCACCGGCATACGCACGTGCGCCCGCAGAACCTTGCACAATAACAGGGCTGTTTGTTTTATCAGCCGCTTCCATAATTGCACGCATTTGCTCTTGGTTATTTACATTAAACGCGGGTACACCGTAACCATGCTCTGCGGCATGATCAAGAAGTTGTCGCATACTGATTAAAGCCATTGGGTATTCTCCAATTTATCGGTAGTTATTTTACTACCTAGTTTGAACGGATTTGTTAGTTTGGCGCAATCACTGCGCCATGAATTAAAAGGCAAATGGCCTAAAATTCATATTATTAACGACTAAATAAAAGTGAGAGGTATTTACTCGTTAATTGTAGCAGATGTGGGATAAGCACATCTGCTTTACGGCTAGCTAATACCCAAAGGTATTATTTAGCGCGTGATTCTAGCATTGCAACTGCAGGTAATTTTTTGCCTTCTAAAAACTCTAAGAACGCACCACCACCTGTAGAGATATACGATACTTTATCACTAATGCCGTACTTATCAATTGCCGCTAGGGTGTCACCACCGCCTGCAATAGAAAATGCGTTCGAATCAGCAATCGCTTTTGCAATGGCACGTGTACCATTACCAAATTGATCAAACTCAAACACACCCACTGGGCCATTCCATACAACCGTGCCCGCATTAGCAATAATTTTTGCAAGTTGATTTGCGGTATCGGGGCCAATATCAAAAATCATATCGTCGCTGGTGACTTCACTTACATCTTTAAGTGTTGCTACAGCTGACTCTGAAAACTCATTACCTACAACAACGTCTGTGGGTACCGGTATTTCGCCATCGTTAGCTTTCGCCGCAGCGCATAAACGATTTGCTTCATCCATTAAATCAGCTTCATAAAGTGACTTACCTACAGGATGGCCAGCAGCAGCAATAAAGGTATTGGCAATACCACCACCGGTAACCAGCTGATCAACAATTTTAGACAATGAATCAAGTACCGTTAATTTAGTGGATACTTTAGAGCCACCCACAATTGCCACTAACGGACGAGCGGGGTTATCAAGTGCTTTACCTAATGCTTCTAGTTCAGCCGATAATAATGGACCGGCACACGCGACATCAGCAAACAAACCCACACCATGGGTTGACGCTTGAGCGCGATGCGCAGTACCAAAGGCATCCATTACGTAAACGTCACATAATGCAGCTAATTGCTTTGATAAGGCTTCGTCGTCTTTTTTCTCGCCTTTATTAAAACGCACGTTTTCAAAAACAACCACTTCGTTATCTGCAACATCAACGCCGTTTAAGTAATCTTTTTCTAGGCGAACAGTTTGCTCAAGTGCATCATTTAAGTAATCAACAACGGGTGCTAATGAAAACTCGTCTTCGTATTGCCCTTCCGTAGGACGGCCTAGGTGTGACATAACCATCACTTTCGCGCCTTTTTCTAACGCAAGTTTGATAGTAGGTAGTGCTGCACGAATACGTGCGTCTGACGTCACTTTACCTGCTTTAACGGGTACATTTAAATCTTCACGAATTAATACACGCTTGCCGTTTAAATCTAAATCTGCCATTTTTATGACCGACATGAACATCTCCTTAGTTAACGATACTAAACCAATAAATACGTTTTAAATATTACTTAAATGCCATCATAGCACGAGCGGTATCAAGCATGCGATTCGCAAACCCCCACTCGTTATCACACCAAACTAGTAATTTTATCAGCCGTTTATGACTAACACGTGTCTGTGTGCCATCAATAATACAAGAATGGGGATCGTGGTTAAAATCAACCGATACCAGCGGCTCTTCGGTGTAACTTAAAATACCTTCAAGCCTGTCTTTAGCTTGTGCTTTAAGCGCACTATTAACCGCGTTTAAATCAACATCGGTATTTACCGTGACACTTAAATCCATGGCAGTCACATTAATGGTCGGTACACGAACGGCAATGGCCTCAAAACGACCTTTAAATTTAGGTAAAATACGGTCGATACCACGGGCTAATTTTGTGTCTACCGGAATAATAGATTGGCTAGCGGCACGAGTTCGGCGTAAATCATGGTGATACGCATCAATCACTTGCTGATCGTTCATTGACGCATGAATCGTTGTAATGGCGCCAGATTCAATACCAAAGGCATCATCGAGTACTTTAATAACAGGAACAACGCAGTTGGTGGTACACGAACCATTAGAGACAATAGTATGCTCGTTTTTCAGCTCATCGTCGTTTATGCCATACACAATGGTCGCATCTACATCATTATCAGCAGGATGGGAAAACAACACTTTTTTAGCGCCTGCGGCAATATGTAACTGCGCGTGCTCACGTGAGTGGTACACGCCTGTACATTCAAGTACCACGTCAACATCTAGCGTTTGCCATGGTAATTCAACTGGGTTTTCTTCACAAAATAATGCAATGGTATCATCAGCAACGCTGATAGTGTCTTCACCTAGTTTAACTGGGAAGGTAAAGCGACCATGAGAGGTGTCGTATTTTAATAAATGGGCAATAGCTTCAGGGTCGGCTAATTCGTTAATCGCAACAATTTTAATCTCGTCGCTTAAGCCTGATTCGTATAGTGCGCGGACAATATTTCGACCAATACGACCAAAACCATTAATTGCAAGTTTGATTGCCATGAAAGATAAAATCCACTCTAGTTACGTACAGAGAAAGGCAGCGTCGCCTTTTAGATGGCGGTATTGTAATCGACCTTGCCTGTGATTATAAGAGCCAAGCATTAGAAACTTTAAATTAACGTCAGAATCAACACGCAATGCGCTTTTACTTTTAGCTCGGCTAATAGGTATTTGCGGTATTTGCTATTTTAGTTTTAAATCAAACACCACGTTTATAGATGCTTTAACGCTTATTGTTGCACCTAAATATTGCTGTTGCGTAAATGGGCTCTCGTTATTTCTAGCAGCCATGCTATTTCTGTGGCTAGATAAAATAATGTGCTTAACACCGCTCGCGTCATAATCTGAGCTGCTGGAATTTGCACTAATACTATAAACGTTGCCAAGTTCAGCACCAAAAGACTGAGCGAGCTTATTTCCCTTCGCTTTTGCGTTATCGATTGCTAGTTGTGTCGCCTCTGCCTCTAACTGCTTAGCCTTGGAGGATAAACCATTAATTTTTTTGATATTGTCTATTTTTAAGCGTTGGGCAAAATCAATAAATTCATCGACTTTTTTAATATCTTTCAATGTGACTTTAACTGTTTTCAGTGCTAAATACTTATCGCCTGAAACAGTTCCAGATTCTGTACCAACCCTAGTGTATACCTTGCTTTTTAAACCCGATATATGAACATCACCTTGCCCAAAGGCGTATTTGTCTAATTCTTCGAGTAACACGCTAACCCGGCCATCAAGCTCACGTTTAGCCTCAAGTAATGTATCTTCAATGCTTTTTACTTCAAATATAATTTGAGCCATATCTGGCTCAACTAATACCTCAGCTGTGCCATGCACAGAGATATGACGATTAGCTGGCACGCCTGAATTAGCAAAAGCAATAAGAGGGAATAAGGTAATAAAAATAGCGATGATAAGTTTCATATTCGTTCCTTGAATTTTTAATTAAACATGCGTTCCCATAATTATACAAACAAGAAGAAAAGTAAACTGAATAAAACTAAGCCATTGTGCCTACTTTAAAGTTGGGTTTCGCTTCGCTCTTCAGAACCTACGTTAGATCGCCTACTTTAAGTTCTTTACCGGCGCCTATTTGGTGGCATTGGGCTAATAACAATTCGGCAGTGGCTTGTGCATCGGTAAGAGCGTGATGACAATGATAGCTTGGTAAATCGTAGCGATTACGGCATTCATTTAAGGTTAAATCATCTAATTTTATATCGCTTGCGTGTTGCAGTAAGCGCTTTTTTTCTATTTGTAAGGTATCGATGATCAGCTTAGGCCGCTGGGTGATCCCTGCATTTTTTAGTGCTAACTTTAAAAAGCCCCAGTCGAGCATGGCATTATGAAATACTAAAATGCAGTCACTAAAGTGAGCGCTTAGAGACATTAAAATACTCTGTAGGCTTTGCCCTTGTGCCACCGAGTCAGTACTAATGCCATGAAAAACAGGGCTTTGCTCTAGACTTTTAACCTCTTTATTAACGATATGCTGCGACTGACTGTTTTTAATACATTGATTATCAATCAGTACCCAAGCAACCGAGACAATTTCATGTTGTTTAGGATCAAGCCCTGTTAATTCCAAATCAATCACTAAATAACGTTGCTTTAAAGCACTTTGCGCAAGCAAATGACGACGCTTTAAGTATCGCGTAATAAGCAGCTTAACCATTATTGTTACAAACTCCCACGCGCAAATTTAAACGCCGCGCCTTGCTGCGCTTGTTTTACTAGGTAGAACGCTTCTTTAAGCTGATGACGTTCTAACGAATTGAGTTTGTCTGGGTTAATGCAATTACTAGGTAACCCTTCTTCATTTATTTGCGTGCGCAGCCGAAGCTGAGTTAAAAATCGCCAACAATCTTTTAAATTATAAATATCTTCTTTGCTTAATAGTGAATACTTTAATAAAGCATCCAACCTCTCTTGGGTGTTAGCACGGCGAATGCCTACTTTTAATGCATAAAGTCGCGCTAGATCGTTAATGATCACCACCCCGCGCTTTTTAAGATCGATGTATTTATGGTGTTGCTCTGTTTTTTCGGTTTTAAAGTTATTAAATAAACCAATCGGCGCACTATTAGCGTTAACATCGCTGGCCATTGCCGCATAAAAAAGATCGTTGCGAGAAATATGAGTTAATTCTTCACAAAACTGACTATAAAGTGTGGTGGATCCTTCAATAAAACGCAGATCAAAAAAGATTTTACAGTTTAACATTGCTTGGGGTGTGGGACTGGTGATCCACTTTAAAAACTTCGCCCGCCAATCACTAACACTCATTCGACACGCATCACTGCTAGCCATTATGTTACCGGGGCAACGACGAATGCCGCACTCAACTAAGTTTTCACATACAAATTCGCCCATCTGTTTAAAATATGCGTGCTGCTCATCATTTAAACCATCAGGTAATAACAAGCCATTATCTTGATCTGAATGCAGTGTTTGCTCTTCGCGCGCTTGAGAGCCAAAACAAATAAAACTAAAACTGGTAGGCGCGGCGCCATGGTGTTGTTGAAATAAAAAAATGAGTCGCGAGGTCAACGCATCGGTTAAACCGCTGAGTAACTTTCCGATCAGCGAAATATCATCAATATTATTTGAAAACCCTTTTAATAACTCAGGAATTTCTTTCGCGTAACGTTTTAAATCAGCCACATTATGGGCCTTGTAAATACGACCAATTAGCTGCACTGGGTCGCTTTTTTGTTGGCGTAGTAAGTCTGTACTGGTGATCATTCCTAGCGGTTTGTGGTTTTCGTCAAGCACAGGTAAATGATGAATATTATGCTTAAGCATTAAGTGCAGCGCTGAAAATACGCGGTTATTTTCAAATATAAACTTAGGCTTATTGGTCATAATACTATTGATAGCTTGCGCGGGATCTACTTCATCAGCAAGCACTCGGTTACGTAAATCCCGATCTGTAACTACTCCAACAAGATGCGAATTTTCGGTGATCATCATTGATGAAATCCCATGCTCTTGCATTTTTTTAGCACTATTACGGATGCTGGCATCGGGGGGCAGCGTAATCGCTTTGCGAGTCATGATCTCTGATATTTTACGCTCAGACCAGCTGTCGTTGTTACTTTTATAATGTGATGACAGCAATCGATTAGCATGAGCACGAACAAAGTATTGCTCGAATGCTTTATATTCTCGACGTAAGTAATCAAAATCCGTTTGCTCGAGCATATAGACAATGCCCTCTTTTTGTACTTCTAAACTGTTTTGTATTGAATCTCCCGTCAGTAACGAGGGGTAACCAAAGTAATCACCTTGAGTTAAACGCGTTACCGTATCGCCTTGAGCATCCACTAAATCGTATAACCCGGAACGAATTAAAAATAATTTAGGCTGTTCACTGTTAAGCCATTGCGTTTGGTTTTCTCGGGTCAAATAAATACTATCGAGATGGTTAACAAAATAACTGCAGGCGCTGTCCTGTAACATTGAAAATGGTGCTTGCTTGTTAATAAACTGCGCGACTTCCTGTTGCTCACTACTCATAAATCATCCTCAATAAAAAGCGACTTAACCTGAAATATGGTTATTTAATATAGCGATTATTTAATGTAGCCATTATTTAAACAAATAAAAAGCCCGACTTAAGTCGGGCTTTGATGCGTTATATCATTAGATATATGGATTAGTGAGCATGCGCTTCACTAGACCCTTTAGGATTACGAATACCTTCAACCATTTCTTGAATTTCAACTGGTGTCGGTTGAGTCATTTTCATAACACCTGCAGCTACTGCAAAGTTAATGATCATGCCTACTAAACCAATCCCTTCAGGTGAAATACCTAAGAACCAATTTTCTGGGCTATTAAGCTCTGGACTCACAAACTTGAAGTAGATGATGTATGCAGCAGTAAAGGTGATACCCGTTACCATGCCTGCAATTGCACCATGTTTATTCATAGATTTAGAGAAAATACCCATAATAATTGCAGGGAAGAAGCTCGCCGCCGCTAAGCCGAAGGCAAAGGCTACAACCGAGGCCACAAATCCTGGCGGGTTAATCCCAAAGTAGGCGGATATTACAATAGCAATCATCGCTGCCAACCTCGCTGCAAGTAACTCTTGCTTGTCGGTTATATCCGGTTTGAGTGTCCGTTTAAGTAAATCATGCGATACCGAGGTCGAAATTACCAATAGTAAGCCCGCTGTAGTAGATAGTGCCGCGGCAATACCACCAGCAGCAACGAGTGCAATAACCCAGGCTGGTAAATCTGCAATTTCAGGGTTCGCTAGTACCATAATATCGCGGTCAACGTTTACTTCGTTTGCGCTATTAGGGTCAGTGATTTTACCTGATGTGTAGAACATTTTGCCGTCACCATTTTTATCATTAAAGGTGATTAGGCCCGTACGTTCCCAGTTTTTGATCCATGCTGGCGCATCTGCATACGCTGTACCGCTTCCGTCTTTACCGTTAATTGTATCAATCATGTTTACACGGGCAAACGAAGCTACTGCGGGTGCTGTTGTGTATACAATAGCAATAAACACCAGTGTCCACGCAGCTGAAATACGCGTGTCTTTAACGCGAGGTACAGTGAAAAAGCGAACAATTACGTGTGGTAAACCGGCTGTACCCACCATAAGAGCACCTGTGATTGCAAATACATCAATCATACTCTTAGAGCCTTCAGTGTACTGACCAAACCCAAGCTCAGCACTTAAACCGTCTAGTTTATCCAATACATACATGCCTGACCCATCACTTAGCGTGGCACCAAACCCTGTTTGTGGGAAGAAATGACCGGTTGCCATCATAGAGATGAAAATAGCCGGTACTAAATAAGCAAATACTAGTACACAGTACTGCGCAACTTGCGTGTAAGTAATACCTTTCATACCGCCAAGTACGGCATAAAAGAAAACAATAATCATGCCGATGTAAACGCCGGTTTCAATTTCAACTTCTAAGAAACGCGAGAACACCACACCAACACCACGCATTTGACCCGCAATGTAAGTAAAACAAATAAAGATGGCACATAAAATAGCCACTAAACGCGCAGTACGTGAGTAGTAACGGTCACCGATAAAGTCTGGCACGGTAAACTTGCCGAATTTACGTAAGTAAGGCGCTAAACACATAGCCAGTAGTACATAACCACCGGTCCACCCCATTAAGTAAACACTTCCGTCGTAACCCGCAAACGAGATGATACCCGCCATTGAAATAAATGACGCAGCACTCATCCAATCCGCAGCAGTTGCCATACCATTAGCAAGTGGAGGTACACCACCACCAGCAACGTAGAATTCATTTGTTGACCCAGCACGAGCCCAAATTGCAATACCGATATAAAGCGCAAAGCTTAAACCGACGATTATAAATGTGAGTATTTGAACATCCATTGATTAGCTCCTATTCGTCTACGCCATATTTTTTATCTAACGTATTCATTTTGAAAACGTACACAAAAATCAAAGCCACAAAGGTATAAATCGCGCCTTGCTGGGCGAACCAGAAGCCAAGTTTAAACCCAAAAAAACGTACTTCGTTAAGTACATCAACCAGTAATATGCCAAAGCCGAAAGAGACTACAAACCATACTGCTAATAATTTAAACAGTAATGAAATGTTTTCTGCCCAATAAGCTTTTGCTTGTTCTTCATTTTTAAAAGCCTATTTTTATTTTCCCCTTTAAACATCACAAGATTGTGATGGGTGGTTTTTTATATTCGTTAACCAATTTAGCAATGCAATTCAAATATTGAATTGCGACAATAGTCGTAACAACATATTAACGTTTTCGTAAACTGCTAGCGATTGATTAATAAACAAACCATGAACTACTTTAGTTTCAGTAGCTTAATGAATTTTAATAACTGAGGTTTTTAGCCGAATTTAAACAAACCGTGGGAATAAGACATTAGTCTAACTAAATAGACAAATAAAAATTAAAGCATATAAATCAGTATGTTATTTTATTTATAGATAATATAAATAAAATGTATACCCCCTACTTTATCCACAACTAGGTATTGTAAATAAGCAAACTACTTCAAACTCCAACTGACGCTCGCATCTTGAGATAGTTTGGGTATAGTTATGGCAAATTATAAAAATATTCTATGAGGTTAAATAAACATGACGGCTGTACTACTGATCGTTGCCTTTGGCTACATAGGTCTGCTGTTTTGGCTGGCAAATTGGGGCGATAAGACCACGCCACTGGCCAAGCGTATTAGTCATCACCCATTTGTGTATTCATTTGCATTGGGGATTTATTGTACTTCGTGGACTTACTATGGTTCGGTAGGCACCGCAGCTACCAGTAGTTGGAGCTTTTTGCCTATTTTATTAGGGCCCGCTTTACTGTTTTTTTTCGGCCAAGGCTTTTTACGTAAACTGGTATTGGTGAGTAAAAAACAAAATATTACCACCATTGCCGACTTTATCTCAGCACGTTACGGCAAACGCCAAACCACCGCCATCATGGTGACCATTATCGCCTTATTGGCCACTATTCCTTATATTGCTCTGCAATTAAAAGCGCTCAGTTCTAGCTTTTTACTTTTGCAAAGCAGTAATCAGATATCTGGGGACATTTTGGCGTTATCGGCCACGTTAATGATGGCGCTATTTGCTATATTTTTTGGCACGCGTAAAGTTGATGTAACCGAGTATCGCTCAGGTTTAATGCTCGCAGTGGCGTTTGAATCGCTAATAAAGTTGTTTGCTCTAGCCGCTGTAGCAGGGCTTGCAATATATAGCTTATTTAATTTACCTGCAGAGAGTTCTAGCCAAGTTGCCGAGTCCATTTGGCTGCATTGGGCACAGTTTGACTTTTTTAGCTTTAACTTTGTAGGTCAGTCGCTGATGGCGGCAGCGGCTATTATTTGTTTGCCACGGCAATTTCATGTAACCGTGGTTGATAACCAAGATAAGCGCCATTTATTCACTGCTCGCTGGGCTTTTCCATTGTACTTGTTATTGACCGCAGCAATGATTTTACCTATTGCCACCGCTGCTATTCATCCAGAAATTGGCCGCAGCTTATCACCAGACAGCTTTGTACTGGCACTGCCTATGCTGCACGATAACGCTTTTTTAACCACCTTTGTATTTATAGGTGGGCTTTCAGCTGCCACGGCCATGATTGTTGTAGCCACGCTTACGCTAAGTACCATGATCTCCAACGATGTGGTGCTGCCCTTAATGTTACGCCGTAAATTTAAACGTAATTTAATCACTAGCAGCTACAAATCTCGTATTTTGTTGGTGCGTCGATTTACCATTGCCGGGGTGCTTATTTTAGCCTACTTCTATCAGCAATGGTTTGGTAATGGCAGCGCGCTGGCCAGTATGGGATTAGTGGCTTTCTCACTGGTGTCGCAGTTATTACCTGCTATTGTAGGTGGTTTATATTGGCGAAAAGGCCATGCTTATGGTGTTTATGCCGGGCTACTCGCTGGGGTCATTTGTTGGGTACTGTTTTTAATGCTGCCTATTTTAGAAGCCCCTAACCCACTAGACAGTGAGCTACAACAAACACTTATAACTCGAGGCACCTTAATCGCGTTGTTTGCTAATATTGGCTGTTACATTAGCTTTTCCTTGGGAGCTGAAGAGCGCTTAATTGATAAAATTCAAGCGGCGGCATTTGTTAATCCTAAAGATCAGGCCATTTTATCTCGTCGCTTAAATAAAAACGTAAAAGCCACGGTGTATGACTTTAAAATTTTACTGCAAACCTTTTTAGGTATTCAACGTAGCCAACAAATTTTATCGCATTACGCACTCCATCATGATTTAAACGACAACAACGCACACCCTCGCGCTGACTTTATTGCCTACTGCGAACGCGCACTGACAGGCGTATTAGGTGCCTCTTCTGCGCAAGCACTTATTCACACCGTATCGTCTGGCAAACGAATGGCGTTTGAAGAAGTAGTAAACTTTTTTGATGAAACCACACAAGCACTGCAGTTTAATCAGAACTTACTATTTACCTCACTAGAAAACTTAAGCCACGGACTCTCTGTGGTAGATAAAGATCTTAACCTCGTTGCTTGGAATAAGCGCTACAGCGAAATGTTTAACTACCCTGAAGGCTTTTTACAAGTTGGCCAGCCTATTGAAGAAATAATACGGTATAACGCAGAGCGCGGTGAATGCGGCCCAGGTGAAATTGACCGCCATGTTGATAAACGGGTTCAGCATTTAAAAAATGGCAGTTCACATCATTTTATTCGCCATCGTCGAAATGGCCAAGTGTACGAAATGATAGGTAACCCACTGCCTGACGGGGGGTTTGTAACGAGTTTTTCTGATATTACTAATCATATTAGTACGCAAAATGCGCTCGAAGAAATTAATATGGACTTAGAAAACCGTATTGAAGCGCGCACCCAAGAAGTACAAACCATTAATAGTAGCCTGCAAGCACAAATCGATAGCCGCGTACAAACAGAGCAAGCACTCACTTTAGCTAAACGTGAAGCTGAGCAAGCAAATGATAGTAAAACTCGCTTTTTAGCACTCGCCAGCCATGATATTTTACAGCCACTCAATGCGGCACGTTTATACCTTGCCGCCATTGATGAAACCCAGTTAGATAGCACCAATAAAAATAATTTTAATAAGTTAGGTGATAGCCTAGATTCCACCGTGCATTTAATGTCGGCTTTATTAGAAATTGCCAAGCTAGAGCAAGGGGCAATGACCCCAAATCCCCGTCACTTTTGCATTGATGATATTTTAGACCCTCTTAAAAGCGAATATGCGATTTTATCGAGCGATAAAGGACTTTCATTTAAAGTACGTTCAAATCAACAAATAGTACACAGCGATATTACTTACTTGCGTCGAATACTACAAAACTTGCTGTCAAATGCGATTAAATACACCGAAGATGGCCGTGTGTTAATTGCCTGCAGAAACAGAAAACACAGTTTACGGATTGAAGTATGGGATACCGGCCCAGGTATTAGCGATATTGAACAAGCAAAAATATTTAACGACTTTTACCGAATTGAAGCGGGCGACAATAAAGGCGTTGGCTTAGGTCTAGGGGTCGTTAAACGTATGGCTGATTTATTGAGCCTGCCGATTGATGTGGTTTCATTACCCAATAAAGGCAGCCGATTTAGTATTGAAGTGCCTTATGGTGATGCGCAATTAGTACAGCAAAAACAAACCAGTCAAAATATAGTCGACAACCGCGCCGCGATAAATATTATTGCCGTTGACGACGACCCTGAAAACCTTGCAGCCATGGCCAGCTTATTGAAACGCTGGCAAGCAAATTACACCCTATTCGATAAAGTAGAAGCGGTGTTAACTTATGCAAAAGAACAGGGGGCACCTGATGTTATTTTAATGGACTATCAATTAGGTAATGATTGGGATGGCATTACGTTAATTAAAGCGCTACGCGAGATTTGGCAAAGCGATATTCCGGCTATTTTAATTACCGCAGTGCGTGACACTGAGCTAAAACAAACCACCAAAGCTGAAAATATTCATTATCTGAGTAAACCAGTAAAACCAGGTAAACTTAAAGCACTGCTGAATCACAGTACTTAACGTTCAATAAACGTGTTAGCCCAGTAAATACTGGGCTAACACCTAACTATAATTGCGCTTTCTGAGTTTTTGGAACAACCAACTAAGCCCTACCAGCGACAGCCCTAAACCAATGAAGGATAATGCTTTTAAAAGCCCCGTTAAGTTTGCCATATCAATTAAAAACACCTTAACAATTACAGCGCCAAGAATACCTAAACCAACATTTTGCAGTAACCGTTGCTGCTTTAAATGCCCGGCTATCACGACCAGTGCACCCAGTAACAACCAAATGACCGAATAGCTATATAGTTCAGCGTCACTGGTTGCTTTATCAAGGTAAATGAAGCCGCCTTGCCAATATTGGCGGATCAAGGTGTTGATAGCTAATACCGCTAATAAACCAGACACACCGAGTGTAATTTGACTCAATTTAGCATTTAACGATTTAACTAAACTCGCTAACCATAACGCCAGTAGGCTCGGTACCAACCAAATTAAAATCACCCAGTTAAATATTGGCGTTTCACCAACATAAAGACGCATTAATAACGGATTATCACCCAACGTTGTTTTAATTAACAATAAGCCAGCTAATGCAGATAATATAAGACCTGCTGTACGGTATAACTGACCTAATTGCCCAGCACTTTGCGCACGGTATAAATAAACGCAGCCTAAGCCAAGTAAGTTACAGCTAAGTAATACTTGCTCATAAAAACTTAAAGAAAAAAGTTGTGGGTAATGCCCTACCAGTTGATAACTGGTTTCGGTTGTCACAAATAACGCTAAGCAATGCAGTGCTGCTCCTTCGAGCCATATTTTTAGTTGTGAAGCATTAAAACATTTAGCCGCTGTAAAAAATAACCCAATACAAAGCGGGTAAACAACTAAGCTCCAATGCAAATCAAATAGTGTTAGCTCTTCATAACTAGGCGTCCAAGGTGATAGGGTTAGACGTAAAAGTAATGCCGCCACCAGCGCCTTTATTGGCCAGTGTGGCATTGCCACATTGTATTTTTTTATTAATAAGCTCAACAGTAATACTTGAACAGCCAGAGCAATGGTAAGGCCGCTATCGCTGAGTAACATAGTAATTGCTAAGGTAATATTGGCGTTTGCCCCTACCCAATAACTAAAGCGCTGCCATAAGGTTGTTTGATGCTGAGTAAATTTTATTAACACCGCACTCATTAAACATAGCAACACCGCCCAAAGTGGGTAAGCGGTTGCTAAAGCCGTGTTTGGGATCATCGCATACAAGGCGCCAACTAATGCAAACATGCTTAATGAAGCAAGCAAATGAAAGGTTAATCTTTTTGGGTATATATTGCCAAAATAAAGTCCATAGCCACTCAAGCCCAGAGCAAGTAATAAGCCTAATCCGTATTCATTTTTAAAAATAAATAACGCATCATCAAAGGTATAAGTTTGTTCAGCACTGATCACTAATAACAGCGCAATCACTAAAGAGACCCCTTGCCATGCATCCCAACGACTATTTTTTAGCACTAAAAATAGGAGTAAAACGATGCTTAATAACGCCACTATTTGCCATTGTATATTAAACACACTCAACAGCATGGCAACCATTAAAGGCGCAATAAAGGCCAGTAACAAACCATGATCTGGAAATAAATTAACTAACCGTTTAAAGCTGTGCGGGCGTACTTCAAGGGTTTTAAAGGTTAACCCTAAGCGTGCAATAGCGATTAATCCTAAAATACTTAACAACGCAAAAGCGCCTATTAACCACACTGTGTCGTAGGTAAATAAAGTGAGTCCAACCAAATACCAACTAATATGCCCTACCCATAGTAAATACCACAGCCAAACACGCTTTACTTTTTGTGCCACTACTGTCGCAGCAACACTCACAAGGGCAACATAAATAAGCAAAGAAAATAACTGCCCACTGCCCGTATTTACCCAAATAGGGACACTGTATGCGCCTATAATGCCTATTACTGCAAGTAAAGGGCCTAGCTTTATTGCCATTGCACTAGCACACAGAGCAATAACTGCTAAGCCAATAAACGCCCACTCAGCACTGAGCATGCTAAAGCTGTTATAAGCTAAAAACATTAAGGCAAAACAGGTTATAAAGCCGCCACTAGCCAAGGCTGCAGGAATATAATTATTAAAGCCTTCAAAAACGATTCGTTTATAATGTAAATAGGTCGCCGCTGCGATTAAGCCAACACCAAATAACCCACCAGCACTGAGCCTCATTGCTGGTGAAAGTAGCCCCGCCTCTAAACTGTATTTTGCTAAAAATACGCCACCTAAAGCCAAAGCAATAGCACCAATCCAGGTCATCCAATTTTGCTCGAAGCCTGCACGTAACTGCTTAAAGAGCAGTTCAATACTCGATGGTTTTTTAGCTATCGTTTTACGAACTGATGTAGGTTTAATGCTCACTGGTTTATAAACAGCGGCTGGAATATCTGAGCGGTGTAGAGATTTTGCATTATCTATTTGAGGATCGGCGGGAGATTTTTCATTTATTGCTGCATTTGCATTTAACTCAAACTGAAATAGTTTTAGTTTTAATGCTGCAACCTCTTGTTTTAGGGAGTTCAATTGCACTAAGGCTACTAACCCACATATGGCCCCTGCAACAATCGCAATAGATATAATAATTGCTAATCCGATTAACTCATCCATACAATTCCTTTTTATCTCGTAACAAGAGTTCCCAAAAATAGCACAAGCGAAGTCTATTTCATAAAATTACTATGTTTAAGCAACCTCAAGGCGATCACGGCCTGCTTTTTTGGCTCGGTATAATGCTTGATCAGCACGTTTCATCACATTATCAAAGCTCTGCTCACTGCTACGATGTGCAATACCAATGCTAACCGTTAAAGAGCGCTGGTTTTGCACTGTAATAGTGCGAGCAGTTTCTAGGATAGTCTGCGCAAAGTTAAGTACTTCATCAAGCTCATAACTAGGCAGATAAGCGGCGAATTCCTCTCCCCCTATGCGAGCAAATGTATTTTCATTCTTAAATAGCGCATTCACTTTGCTAGCAAATTCTTTCAGCACCTGATCGCCCACATCATGACCAAAGTCATCATTAATACGTTTGAAGTGATCAATATCTATGATTAAAACAGTATAGGGATTATTAACAATCCCCTTCACATGCTGATAAAAGCAGCGTCGGTTATACACTTTAGTTAAATCATCTATAATAAATTCTTGCGCCAAGCGGGTGTGCATTCTCTGCATGAAATGCATGGTTTTAAATAAACCATAAGCAGTAACTAACATGCCGAGTGTTCTACATAAATCTTCGATGTAGTTACTCACCCAAAAAGGCTGACGTGTCACTTCATCAAGTACATCGGCAGTAGAGCCTACAATCCATAGCATCAAACCGATACTGACATATACATAGGCTTTTTTGGCTAACTGTGAACATTGCACCACAAAGAAAATAGTGAAAATAACCACCAAATTAATAAAGTCAGTGGTAAAGCCATAGAGATTTTGTGTTATGTCTATTGGAGGGAAGCGCATTAACGAAAAAATTGAAAAGCCAATAATAAATGCCAGCGTAGCTAAAATTAACAGCTTGTTTAATCTGGTAATTTTTACAAAACGGCTGAGCTTAAGGCTCACTTTTTCCGGATTCATCATAGGCTATATTAAAATTTATTATTGTTATTAAAACTATACCATAAACTAAAACTGATTAATTTTAAATTAATGTGCTTATAATCCAACCAATCGCAACTAAAATAGTTAGTCCAATCATGGCCTTAGTTTTGTGCTTGCTGATAATACGTTCAGCTTGATTACCCGCATAATACACCACTATTGCTAAACCAAAATAACGTATAGAGCGAGCAATCGCGCTTGCTAATAAAAACAGCGCCAGCGAATACTTAGTCGCGCCAGCGGCCAACATCGCAATTTGAAACGGAATAGGCACGATACCTAGGCTTAATACAAACCAAAACCCTTGTGACTGCATTTTCTGTTTTACGTTTTCAAACTGCTCAGGGCTTGAGAATGTATTGATAACCCAATCGCCAATCACATCAAATAAGTAATAACCTAAAGCGTAGCCAAATAGCGCCCCCACAATACAGCCTAGTGTTGCCATAAGAGCAATTTGCCACAGTTTTTCGCGCCTTGCCTGCATTAAGGGCACCAAAACAGCTTCGAGTGGAATGGGCACTATGGTGGATTCTAAAAATGAGGCAATAGTAATTCCACCGAGCATATTTTTAGACTCAATAAATTGACGTGTTTTTTGCTTGAGCTTTTTTTGTACTGCCATAAACGTCCTGTTAGCAATGAGGTAAGTGATTAAATCATCTCATAATAAGGTTAATGCTACCTGAAGAAATACAACCAACATAGTAATCAGCAAAAGACTGCTTTATTATCTTTATATACCATTATACTTTTAAAATTTTCACAATATGCAAACTGCTCGCTACATTCCTTTTAGAAAACACGACATCATTACAATGTGCGCCAAAGAGCTTACCAAAGACCAACAAACTTCTTTTAAGCAGCTTTGTGAACTTTTAGCCAGCTTAATTCACTTTCAGTACCACGGCACACTTGAGTCATTAAAAAACAATTACGCGCCTTTTGATCCAAATAGCGATACCCGTTTAATAAACAGTGTGACTGATGAGCAAAAAGCCCAGTGCCAACGCGATTTTGCTAGAGATTTTGCCAATGTATTAAACGCGGCTAATTTTGAAGTGATCACCCATCAAGACTTACAAGATGCACTCAACGAAGAATCACTTTTTAAAGTACGCCTTGAGGTGGAGTTTGAGGATTTTGAAGAAGTGGTTTTTTATCGCCGAGGCGAATCACAGCTGAGCGAAACCATAACCAGTTTTTGGGGATTACGTAAAAAGCCACTGCATTTTACTAATTACGATCGTGTGGCGGTATTTATTCGCTTTAAAGATAAAGCCTATTTTGAATCAAAAAATAAACTACCTATGGGGTTTGAGCCCAGTTCAACCATAGTAAAACTATTTCAAAATGTGCCAAAAGCCGATCTGGAAATGCTATTTCCTAATAGCGAAGTACGAATGCGCCCTATCGATAAAATTATTATTGGCTCGTCAGCTTTAGTGGGGGGTGCCGTAGTGCTTATAACAAAATTAGGTGCATCGCTTGTTTTATTATTTGCGCTATTTGCATTTTGGGGAGGCTTTAGAGATGAAGCCGTAGAAATGACCCAACAGCATTTTATTACCTTTGCTATTGGTATGGGGGTATTTGGCAGCTTTATTTTTAAAGAGTGGAGTAAATTTAAAAACCGCAAAATTAAATTTATGAAAGCGCTGAGCGATAATCTGTACTTTAAAAACCTAGATAACAACGCCGGTGTATTCCACACTCTCATTGATGCTGCCGAAGAAGAAGACATTAAAGAAGCCCTGCTTGCGTATACGTTTTTACTAAAATCTAAAAATGGCTTAAGCACACAAGCGCTTGATGAGCAAATAGAGACGTGGTTTAAAACTAAGTATCAATGCGAGTTAGATTTTGAAATTAGCGACGCGCTTGAAAAGCTTAAACGTATGCATTTAGTAACTTGCACAAACACCCTATATAACGCAGTAAATCTAGAGCACGCAAAAGTCATATTAGATGAGCGCTGGGATAACCTGTTTCAATATAACTAAGCAACTAGTTACACAACAAAAAAGCAGCTGAAACTTCAGCTGCTTTTTTCATTATTACCTAATTGGTAATTAAGCTGTTTGCTGCTTTTTAAATTTTGCATGCACTAATTTATAAAGTGCGGGCAAAATTAACAACGTGAGCAAAGTGGATGATATAATTCCACCTACTACCACGGTTGCCAAAGGCCGTTGTATTTCAGCGCCGGTACCGGTATTTAGCGCCATAGGTATAAAGCCTAAACTAGCCACAAGCGCGGTCATTAGCACTGGGCGTAATCGCTGCAATGCCCCGCTATGTATTGCATAATATAAGCTTACCCCCTCTTTTCGTAACTGCTTAATGAACGACAACATCACTACACCGTTTAATACCGCAACACCACTTAGAGCAATAAACCCCACACCCGCTGAAATAGAAAGCGGCATATCTCGTAGCAATAATGCCAACACCCCACCGGTTAGTGCCAGTGGTACACCACTGAATATAATCAGTGAATCACGCAGCGATCCAAAAGCACTATAAAGTAAGCCAAAAATAAGCAATAAAGTCACAGGCACTACCAACGACAACCGTTTACTCGCAGATTGTAATTGCTCAAACGTACCGCCGTATTCAAGCCAATAACCGCTGGGTAGGTTAAGTTGTGCGTTCATAGTCGCTTGGGCATCTCTTACAAAGCTGGCTAAATCGCGTCCTGTTACATTAGCTGTTACTACCACATTGCGCTTGCCGCTTTCGCGATTTATTTGATTAGGGCCTTTTTCAATACTGATTGTAGCCACTTCTCCAAGCGGTACAAATGCAAGTTCAGGGTTACTACTTTGAGGTAACGCAATAGGTAAACGCGCAAGCGCAGAGACATCTTCAGACCAACGCTTATCTAAGCGCACCAATAACGAAAAGCGCTTATCACCCTCATAAATTAGCCCTGTTTGCACCCCACCAACAGCAGCGGCAAGAGTTTGTTGAATGTCGTTTACGGTTAATCCTAATAGCGCCATATGATCTCGCATTGGGGTAACAGAAAGTGTAGGCAAGCCCTCCATTTGCTCTAAACGAACATCGGTAGCACCGGTAATATTTCGCATTAAGCTTGTGGCTTTTTCGCCAAATTGCTTAAGTATGGCTAAATCATCACCGTAAATACGCAGCGCTACATCGGCACGCACACCGGCAATTAACTCGTTAAAGCGCATTTCTATAGGCTGGGTAAATTCATAGTTATTACCCGGTACCTCATTCACACGATGACGAATGCGCTGCACTAACGCGTCTTTACTTAGTGATGGATCAGGCCATTGCGCACGCGGCTTTAACATTAAAAAAGTGTCGGCAACATTAGGCGGCATAGGATCGCTGGCTACATCCGCGGTGCCAATCTTTGAAAATACGTTCGCAATTTCAGGTTGCGCTAATAAAGCCTGCTCCAACTGCTTTTGCATTTGCACCGATTGTTCAATACCGGTGCCAGTAATACGCAGCGCATGCATTGCAATATCACCTTCATCAAGCTGAGGTAAAAATTCGGCGCCCATATTTTTAACTTTAAAGCCAAGTACCAGCACTAAAACAGTGGCAATGCTTATCATAAGCCACGGTAATTTAAGCGATAAATTAAGCAGTGGCTTGTAGATTTTTTTAACGCCACGCATTACTGCGTTTTCGCTTTCATCTACTTTACCACGCACAAATACGGCAATAGCCGCCGGCACAAAGGTAACAGCAAAAATAAGTGCACCTATTAACGCGGCAACAACGGTAAACGCCATGGGCTGAAACATTTTGCCCTCAACACCACTGAGCGCAAAAAGCGGTAAATACACCAACATAATAATTAAAATACCAAATACCGCGGGGCTAAACACTTCTTTGGTGGCTGAAGTGACAACCTCTAAACGCTCACTGAGCGTAAGTAAGCGGCCATGTTTATGTTGAGCCATCCCTAATTGACGAAGGCAGTTTTCAACCACAATCACCGCGCCATCTACAATTAATCCAAAGTCGATTGCACCTAAGCTCATTAAATTACCTGAGACTCGATTGCCCACCATGCCAGTAATAGCAAATAGCATACTGAGCGGAATAACCATGGCGGTAATAAGCGCACCAGTGATATTCCCAAGCAATAACAATAAAATGACGATGACCAATACCGCCCCTTCAAACAGGTTTTTTTCTACTGTAGCGATGGTTTTATCAACCAGATTGGTGCGGTCATAAACAGGCTCAACAATAACCCCTGCAGGTAAACTTTTTTGTACTTGTATAAGCTTATCAGCCATGGCTTTAGCAACCACACGGCTGTTTTCACCTATGAGCATCATTGCCGTGCCTAATACGGTTTCTTCGCCATTATAGGTAGCCGCGCCGGTTCTAAGCTCTTTTCCTAAGTATACATTTGCCACGTCTTTAATTCGCACAGGGGCATCATCACGCTTGGCGATAACGGTGTTTGCTATATCCGCTAATGTTTTTAATTGCCCAGGCGAGCGCACCAAATATTGGCCGTCAAAGCGCTCTATATAACCGGCCCCGCGGTTGCTGTTATTAAGC
Source organism: Pseudoalteromonas sp. BSi20311 (assembly GCF_000239875.1). Lineage (NCBI taxonomy): Bacteria > Pseudomonadati > Pseudomonadota > Gammaproteobacteria > Alteromonadales > Pseudoalteromonadaceae > Pseudoalteromonas > Pseudoalteromonas sp. BSi20311. The sequence goes on from NZ_BADU01000065.1 coordinate 64,156, forward strand.
TCAAGAGCGGTTATAACATCCTTAATTGTCAGCTTATAAGCAATCAGCTTTTCTGGTATGGGCGCAACTTGGTACTGGCGCTCAAAGCCACCTTGGCTATTTATTTCGGTTACGCCTTTTACTTTTAAAAGCTGCGGACGAATAACCCAGTCTTGTAAAGTACGTAAATCTTCGGCGCTGTAAGGCATACCATCACTTTTTAACGCATCGGGTTTTGCATGCACGCTATAGGTAAATATTTCACCTAAACCACTGGCAATAGGTCCAAGGTTTGGCTCAACATTATTAGGTAAATCGGCGCGAATACTTTGAATACGCTCTCCAATTTGTTGACGCGCCCAATAAATATCGGTGCCTTCATCAAAAATAATGGTTACTTGAGAAAGCCCATAGCGAGAAAGCGAACGGGTGTAATCAAGCTTAGGAATACCCGCCATCGCTGTTTCGACTAAGTAAGTGATACGCTGCTCAACTTCAAGCGGCGTAAAACCAGGCGCTTTAGAGTTAATTTGCACTTGTACATTGGTAATATCGGGTACCGCATCTACCGCTAAGTTTTGGATGTTATACACACCAAACCCAGCAAATAAAAATGTTAGTGCCAGTACCATCATGCGGCGTTTAACCGCAAAAGAAACAATCCAGTTAATCATGGTACCTCCTAGTGTGCGTGACTTGCGCCGCTTTTTAAAATGTCGGCTTTGATCACATAGCTATTGGCAGTGACGTACTCGCTACCTGGGCTTAAACCCGCGATCACTTCAACCCACTCGCTACTTTTTGCGCCTAAAGTAACAGGGCGTACTTCAAATACACTATTTTTACGCACAAACACACTCGTCATACCATTAAACTCTTGAATAGCCTCAGGCTTTACACGCACGCGGGCATTAACTTTATCGATACTGACATCACTATTAACATGCATACCTGGACGCCAATGACCATCTGGGTTATTAAGCTCAATACGGGCACGTGCAATGTGCCCGCCAGTCATCATAGGTGCTATAAAAAACACCTTACCTTGGGCATTTAAATGATGATGTAAATCGTATACCGTGGCGCTTTGACCAATGGCTAGGTTTTCAATATTTTCAGGAAAGGCTGAGAGCTCAACCCATACTTTATCAAGGTTCACGACTTGCATTAGCGCACGAGCACTTGCCAGTTCGCCACGCTTTAAATATTGTTCGGTTACCACACCGCTAATAGGGCTTTTAATGCTGTAGTTTTGCAAAGTTTCGCGATTGGTGACGCTGGCTAGTACCTCACCTTTTTGAACGGTTTGACCTATGCTGACAAAAATATCGCTGATCAATCCGGTATATGGCGCCATAATTTCTACTGTGCCATGCTGTGTCGGTGCAATAACACCAAACAGCGTGTCAGAAATATCAACCTCGCCACTTTGTGCTATCTCCGTTTTAATACCCGCACCTTCAATTGCTCGCTCGCTCAGCACAGTGCGGCCTTCGTGTTGGGTGTACTCAAAAATAACGCGTTCACCTTTATAATTAGCAGTAATGAAAAGCGCAAACGAATGTGGCTCATTTATGGGTTGCGTGCTAACAAGGTAGCCATTCTCACGCGTAAATTGTATTTTTTGCGGCGCTTCTACTAATCGTTTTAAGTTCATTTCGATGCTTAAATCGTTTATATCTACCGGCTGATTTTGCTCATAACCATATAGGCGCAGCTCAACTTTACCTGCAAATTCTTGCAGCTTTAACTCAAGAGTGAGCTTTTCGTTAGTTAATAAAAAGCCGCCATGTGGACCTTGTTTTTGGGCTTGCTCTGTTTGGTCATGTTCTGCTGAGGCAAATACATGTGTGCTTGTTAAGCTAGCTACAAACGAGAGAAATACTAATAATGCGATAAAAGTGTTGTTCATGATTGAAAAGTCTCAGTTAAAGATTGGCCAGTTAAACGCTCAAGTGCGAGATGGGTCTGATATAACGCTGCATATGTGTTAATCAACGCGCCTTTAGAGTCAAAAAGAGCTTGTTGAGCATCGAGCAATTGCAACACCGAAATTTGTCCGCGTTGATAGCTTTTTAAACTTTGCTCAATGAGTGTTTGGGCTTGGGGAATAACTTGCCCAGATAACAACTGTGCCTGTAATGTCTTACCTTGGTAATAGGCATACAAAGTACGAACTTGCTGACGTAATTGAACCCGTAACAGTCCTTGCTGCTCACGTAACAATGCTAACTGACTGTTAGCTGCTTCAATATTACCGCTATTTGAGTTACTCAATTGCAACGGCATTGAAAACGAAAACAGCAATGAACTGGTATCGTTTTGCTGGTTGTAACGCAGGCCTGCACCTACATTAATGTCACTTTGCCCATTGGCTTTTTGCAGCGTTAAGTTGGCCGCTTGCTGTAAGTATTGCTGCTGTAACATAGCAAAATCAGGCGCTTGGTTAACCGCATCAAGTAACCCTTGCTCAGATTTAAGCGGCATTAATGTATTAATATTCCCAGCTAAATCCGTGTAATCATGTTGCTTATTCCATAGCTCATTGAGCGATAAACGTGCTCGCTCAAATTCGCTATTTAGCTTCGCTTTATCAAGCTCAACTTGGCTAAGCGCATAACGCATACGGGTTACATCCGCTTGCGATACAGCGCCGGCATCAGCTCGTTGCGTTATTGCTTTAAGTGCTTGGCTTACAACCTGATGTCGTTCGCTATTGAGAGAAAGTAAAGTTTGAAATTTAAGCGCCTCGTAATACCGCTCACCAGTGGTTGCCAATAAGGCTAAACGAGTATTTTGATATTGTATTGCTTGGGCTTTAATGTTTGCCGTAGCGTAATTTATACGGCTTTGGCGTTTATCTCCAAGCTCTATAAGCTGGCTAAATGCCAAGGTTATTTCAGCGTCTTGCACACCACGTGCATCGTTTGTCCCCAGCAGATTTTCAGCTTCTATATTTAAGATAGGGTTAGGCGAAAGTGCAGCTTGAGATTTAAGCGCGCTGAGTATTTTTTGATGATAAGGGTAGCGTTTTAATAGCGGATTTTGTTGCTCGGTATTTATCAACGCTTGTTTTAGAGTTAGTGTTTTAACATTTGCAAACGCACTAAAAGCAGGCAGCGTGCACAGCATCACCACCAACATAATTGATTTTTTATTCATATAGCTTGTCCGTTTTTAATAAACAGAGTTCACTTGCAAACCATTCACAACCTACGCAAAAGATAGCGACAGTGTAAATTGCTCAGCAATCTAAACATGCCTATAACGGCCCATAAAACACTTATGTGTAGGCAGCTAAAAGCACAGTAATTAATTGAAATTAAATTAAGAACTAGCTAAATGAATTCGGTGGCGGTACGTCTGGTGGATAATGTAAGCCGTGATAGCATGTCGCTAAAGTTGGTTTACTTTTCTCGGGAGTTATTGAGTGATTTGAGTTGTGGCTATAACCACTGTGGCAATGCTGGTGAGCATGTATTTCTGCTGTTGGGGCGCTGTCGTTATCATCAGCAGTTTAGCTACTTTGCGAAAATGAGCTATTTACGTGATCAACGTCTTCTTGTAAATGGTACGCGGCGCCATCACAGCTTATAAAGCTATGCACAAGCACAAGTAACATTACAATTAAAAAACGATTTGAACGCACAGTTAAACGAATTCCTTATTGAAATACACGATTAGTTAAGCTCATTACTTATCTAATTCAGCACTGTACCTGAAAATACCTAAAAAAGTAATGCAGCAAAATAAAATTTTATTTCATTCAATCTTATTTTGCTGCAAAAAGCCGCTAACCAATCTTAGCGGTCAATATTAACCGTTATTAAGCAACCGCTTGCTCTAAAATTTCACGGCTTTCTTTTAACGTAATAGCTTGGTTTTCACCAAGGGCAACCATGCCATGCGCTTCTAGTTTGCCAATAATATTATCAATGGCAGCCGCTTTATCATCGCCATGCTCAGTAAGCTCAGTGGCTACATCAAGACTGTGGTAAAACGCTTCAATTGCTTGAATTGTTTGCTCTGCTAAATCATCTGTTTGTGCAAGACCAAATACGTTTTTACCCATTTGTTCTAGTTTTGCTTTTTTAACTGTAAATTGGTTGCGCAGTAAAGAAGGCTGAACAATAGCCAGTGAACGTGCATGATCAACGCCGTAAGCAGCTGTAAGCTCATGGCCAATCATGTGGGTTGCCCAATCTTGTGATACGCCAGAACCAATTAAGCCGTTAAGTGCTTGGTTTGCAGCCCACATAAGGTTTGCACGCCATGCATCGTCTTGGTTTTCAAAGTTATCACCCAATGTTTTAAGCGCTTTTAACAATGCCTCTGCGTAACCTTCTTGAACAAGTGCACCTTCTGGGAATGTTAGGTACTGCTCACAGGTATGTACCCATGCATCTACTAAACCATTAACAAGCTGGCGCTGCGGTAATGTTTTCATTACATCAGGGTCCATAATGGCAAATTTTGGTAATACTTCTGGAGATGCAAACGGTAGTTTTTGCTTCGTAGCTTCTTTGCTTACTACTGAATTTTGATTAGATTCAGAACCCGTTGCTGGTAGCGTTAATACGGCACCTATAGGTAATGCGCTGGTAATTGTGTGCTTACCTGTAGGAATATCCCAACCTTCGCCATCATATACAGCAGATGCTGCAATGTATTTAACGCCGTCTATTACAGAGCCGCCGCCTACACCTAATACGAAATCGATATCTTGTTCTTTACAAATTTTTACTGCTTGGTCTAGTACTTCAATTGTTGGGTTAGCACCTACGCCCGAAAACTCTACCCAATCAAAACCTTCAAGTGCTGCTGCAACTTGGTCGTACACACCGTTCTTTTTAATAGAACCGCCACCGTACACAACTAATACTTTTTGATCTTTTGCGATCAAATCAGTAAGTGCGGCAATTTGTTGCTGACCAAATTGAATTAAAGTGGGATTTACGTAGCTAAATTTCATTATTTTGCTCCTAAAGGGGACGGTTAATTACTAAGCACCTTATCAATTCTTAAATAAAGTGTTGATAAATGCATAATAATGGCATAGTACATATATAAAAAGCCTAATAACTGCCAAAAGCTTGCCTAAAACTATCAGCGTTGTTATTTTACGCCAAATACCGTTAATTTAAGCCGCCCTTATGACGACCATCGCCACTTTGTTACAACAATACGCAGAGCATAATAAGTTGCTCAGCTTTGAAGGTACCATGGAAACAATTATTCCAGGGGTGTACTTTCATCGCGCGACAAAAAGCTCAGCGCGTCAGCCGCTTATTTATAATTCAGGTATTATTATCGTTGGCCAAGGACATAAAATTATTCACTTCCCTGAGCATCAAATTCAGTATGGTGCAGGCGATTATTTAGTACTAGGAGTGCCAGTACCACTAGAATGTGAAGCGTTTACTGATAATGATTTGCCGGTAATGGGTATTGCAGTTGATATAAACCCAGCCATGCTGCACAAATTGGTTAGCCAAATGATGCAACATAAGCCTATTTCACCACCGTTAACGCAAAGCGGAGCGGTACAAAGTGCCGCTTTAGATATGGCCATGGAGCAAGTCACTCACCGACTGTTAACAGTGTTAAACAATCCGCTTGAGGCTGAGGTATTTGGTGGCGATATAGTTAAGGAATTAGTATTTAGAGTACTGTGTGGCCCTCAAGGGCATACCTTAATTGGGCTTGCAATGCACGATGGCCATTACGCGCGCATAGCGCGTACTTTATCAACATTACATAGCAATTACGCAAGCCCTATTACCGTAGAGCACTTAGCTGAAGAAGTGAATATGAGTGTGTCATCTTTTCACCGTGCTTTTAAACAAGTTACGTTTGAATCCCCTTTGCAGTATTTAAAAAAAGTACGCTTAGCTAAAGCAAAAGAATTAATAACCACCTCTGGCAGTAAAGCTAACGAGGCCGCATTTAAAGTAGGTTACACCAGTGCGTCACAATTTAGTCGTGAGTTTAAACGCCACTTCAATAAAACCCCCAGTGAAATACATGTGTGATTAAAAATAACCCATTCTTGCGCTAAGTCATTATTTAAAT
>NZ_BADU01000064.1:0-2635 GCF_000239875.1 Pseudoalteromonas sp. BSi20311
TGCGTAATACCATGATGCCGATCGCTCAATACCATTCAAGCCGATCACTTTTTTGTCTGTCAGTAGACCTCAGTAAAATCTAACTTGAGTGATCGGCATCAGTCAAGAAATTTAGTTTTTTTCGCATCGACTCGCCTTTTAATTCCAACTTTATCGCCCCGTGCACAAGCCTATCTAGAATCGCATCCGCGTGTGTCGATTCTCCGATCATTTCATACCAATTTTCTATCGGTAATTGACTCGCTATTAAGGTCGATTTTGTATCATATCTTGCATCAATTAATTCCAGTAAATCACTCCGTTGTTGAGCCGTTAATGGCTCTAATCCCCAATCATCTAAGATCAGTAAATTGGCAGAGCTAAGCTTGTTGATCAGTTTTCGATAACTACCATCGGCTTGCGCTAGAAACATCTTTTCTAATAGCTCTTTGAGCCTAAAATAATAAACGCTACTCCCTTGTTGGCAGTGGTTTTGACCAAGCGCGCAAGCGAGGTAAGTTTTGCCACAACCTGTTGCTCCTGTGATCAAGATGTTTTGGTGAAGACGAAGCCATTCACCTTGTGCTAATGAACGGATCTGAGCTTTATCGAGTTGTCGTGCTGCGCCATAGTTGAGTTGGGCAAGTGTGCCGCCAACTCTGAACTTTGCTTGTCGCGTTAGGCGATCTATTTTACGCTGATCACGCTGCGTTATTTCATGTTCAAGCAATAAACTTAGCCGCTCTTCGAAGCTTTGTTCAACGTATAAATTGGGTTGCTCGTATTGCTGCAATAGCGCATCACGTATGCCGCTTAGCTTTAAATTACTTAACTGATTATTAACTTGTTGATTGATATTTTGCATAAGTCTTCCTATGGTTTGTTAATTTTTATTAATGGTAATAGTGGTTGCCACGGATATTTTTATGATCAATATCTTGTAGTAAATCACCTTGAGCTTGTGGCAAGGGTTGTTTATCCAAGCCTTTTTCTAAGATAGTCTTTACTTGTTTAACGCGAGTAACACCTGTGGTTAATGCGCGATGACAGGCGGCTTCAAGACGTTGATCACTAAACTTTTTACCTAGGCTTAATAACCCCATACAAGCACGGTAGCTTTGCTCTGGATGTTTTTTAGCTTGCATCAATTGCATAACAAACTGCTCAGTTGATGTGCCAAATTTACTCGCCCAGCGTTCGAACCGCTGTGGTGTCCATTGTTGCTGCTTTTGATGAGCGATAGGCATATGCAGATCAAGCGTGGTGTGCGCACCTTCTCGGTATGATCTGGGGTGAACAGCGACTTGTATGCCTTGATGGTAGAGTGTCACCAACTTCCCGGAGGCATGGGCTTCAAGCTTTTGTTTAATTAAGGTATGTGGCACTGAGTAGTAGTGCTTTTCAATTTCCACATGATAATCAATATGCACGCTCACCTGTTTTACTAAGGTATAGCTGTAAGGCTGTGTAGGCAGTGGTTTGAGTGCAGGTCTGTCGATAGCATCAAACTGACTGAGCCGTGAGCCAGGATGCTTTTTCATTTTACGTTGATTTAAATCGACCAGTAATGCTTGTATTTTCAGGTTCAATTGACGCAAGCTAAAGAAGGTTTCATTGCGAAGGCGCGCCATTATCCAACGTTCAACAATTTGCACACCCACTTCAGCCTTAGCCTTATCCTTTGGTTTATAGGGTCTAGCGGGCACAATGACCGTATCGTAATGTGTCGCTAGTTGTTGGTAGGTTGGATTTAAGTCAGGCTCATATCGACACGGTTTGGTGACGGCACTTTTAAGGTTGTCAGGAATTATTAGCTCAGGAACACCGCCAAGAAACTCAAAACAACGGGCGTGACTCATCACCCAATCTTCGAGTTTCTGGCTGTAAGTCGCTTCGGCATAGGTATAATTTGATGCACCCATGACCGCAACGAACACTTGTGCAGTACGACATTCGCCTGTACTTGTATCAACAATACTCATGGTTGGGCCACAGTAATCCACAAACAGTTTTTCACCTGCTTTATGATTTTGTCGCATGGAGGGTTTTTGGCATTTAAGCCATGCCTTGTACTGACGGCAGAAGTGAGTGTAACTGTAAAAACCTTCCGCGTGCCGCTCTTTGTATTCTTCCCAAAGCAGCAACAACGTCATGGTTTTAGGCCGAAGCTCTTGCTGAACTAACGACCAGTCAGGAATGGTAAAGCCCTTTAATCGAGGCTTTGTTTTGAAGAACGCTTGTTGCAGAGCGTGATCATCCCACTTCTCATCAAGCGGCCAGTAAGTAATATCTAACTCTGCTGATTTACAGGCATATTTAGACACGATTGAGGGTGAAACAGATAAGCTTGTTGCTATCTGACGATGACTGAGTTTACAGCTGTATTTTAGTCTTAAAATCTCTTTAAGTTTACGCATTGAAATAGGTGCCGTTGGCATGGTCATTCTCATCATCAAAAATGAAAAGAATAACGGTTAAAAACACCTACTGGCTAGACAAAAACGTGTACAAATTGAACGATACCATTCAAGCCGATCACTCAATACCATTTTGACCGAAAAGTGATCGGCATCGATGGTATTGAGTGATCTTGATGGATGGTATTAGGTGATCGGCTTAGATAGTATTAGGTGATCGCGATGCATGAGAATACGCA